>DJQL01000035.1:4141-31546 GCA_002437565.1 Prevotella sp. UBA6387 | reverse complement strand
GGCACAGAGTAAGCCTCGGCCGAAGCGAGAAAACGGTCAATGAACACTGTTGACGTGGCAGGATGGGCAACCGTTACCACAAGCAGGGCTTGGTCAAGGTTGCACGCTATAATGCTGCTTTGCTTTGACAGGTTTGTCGCCTTGCGTATGATGTAATTGCGGCGGTCGTCTATCGACGTTATAAGTCCCTGTCCCTCATCGTTTACCACCACGTCTACCCTGTCGCCCACGGCCACGGGATTGGTTGAGCGTATGCCCTTGAGCCGAAACTTGCCCTTAACCTTACTCTCCACCACACGCCCATCATCAGACAGGACGGTATACCAGAAGCCTGTGTTTTTTATTACTAAGCCATGCATTGCCTATTTACCCGACCGTAGCATTATATTGTCATGATCTCTTTCTGCTTGTCAGCAAGAGTGGTGTCGATCTGCTTGATAAATTTGTCGTGAATCTTCTGCAAGCTATCCTCGGCATCTTTTTCCTGGTCTTCCGACAAACCGTCCTTGATGGCTTTCTTCAGTTTGTCCTTGTATTCTGCGCGCACGTTTCTCACTTGCACCTTTGCCTGCTCGCCAATCTTGTTGCATTGTTTCACGAGCTCCTTGCGCCGCTGCTCCGTTGGCTGTGGCAAACGGAGGATTACCATCTCGCCGTTGTTCTCAGGCGTGATGCCGACATCTGAGTCCATAATGCCCTTCTCAATATCCTTGATAGCCTTACGCTCCCAAGGGCGGATTGTAATGGTGCGAGCGTCTGGCACAGAGAGGGCGGCAACCTGGTTCAATGGCACAGGCTGTCCATAAGACATCACCCTCACGGCATCAAGAATGGCTATGTTTGCACGTCCAGCGCGAATACGAGAAAGCTCACCCTCAAGGAAATTGGCGCTCTTTTTCATTTTATCCTCGGCGCTCTTCAAGGTCTCTTTAATGTCTATCATAAGAAAACAGGATTTATATTATTCAATATCGATTACAAATTTAAGGCTTTTTCTAAAAATCTCACCCTTTTGGCAATGATTTTTTCACTCTATTGGTCAAATCAACGAAATCGGCCACGGAAAGTTGCTCTGGGCGTTTTGTCATCATGTCATTGGCAAAAAACTCAGACCCCGGCATGGTCTCCTTGGTAAACAATGGCTTGAGAGACACGCGAAGCATCTTTCTGCGCTGGTTGAACGCGGTCTTGACCACTCTCTTGAACAATGTTTCGTCGCAACCCAAGTCTGTCACCTTGTTGCGTGTCATCCTTATGACCGCGCTCTTGACCTTAGGAGGGGGATTGAACACGTCTTCGTCTACCGTGAAAAGATACTCCGTGTCATACCACGCCTGTATCATCACACTGAGTATGCCATACTGTTTTGATCCTGGCTTTGATGCTATGCGCACGGCCACCTCGCGCTGTATCATGCCGGTGCAGCAAGGTATGAGATTCTTATAGTCGAGCATCTTGAAAAATATCTGCGACGAAATATCGTAAGGATAGTTGCCAGTAAGCACGAAAGGCTTGCCATCAAACACTTGGCTTAAATCCATCCTCAGAAAATCGTCGCCAATGATATTGTCGCGCAACTTAGGGAACTTCTCGTTGAGATACCTCACGCTCTCATCGTCTATCTCCACGGCTTTCACCTCGCGTGGCTTTTCCACGAGAAACTGCGTCAGCACGCCCATGCCCGGCCCTATTTCAAGCACGGGTATGTCGGGGCAAGCGTCCACGGTGTCGGCTATGCGCTTGGCAATATTAAGGTCGGTCAGGAAGTGCTGGCCGAGGTTTTTCTTGGGTCTTACCTGTTTCATGTCGTTCGTTTTCTCTGTGTCGTCATGATGATGGCACCGTCAGCCTTCCCTGAAGAAGTCAAGACACTGCTTTATCTCCTCATCGCTTGCCGTTTGGTTGATGTGAATGTCTCCAATGTCAGAGAGCAGGGTAAAGTTTATTATCCCAGACGTGTTTTTCTTGTCGTGGCGCATTATGTCTATGAGCTCGTCATAGTCGTCGCAGGTTATGTCCATCGTGCCGTAGTTTTCTCTGATGTATCTCACTGTCTGCGTCATCTTGTCGGTCGGGAAGCTTTGCTTCATCACGGAAAGATACAGCTCACATATTAATCCGTAGGCCACGGCGTAGCCATGCAGTATCGGCTCTTTGCCTTTTTCCTCGTGATGTATGAGCGAGAAGCTCTCGAGTGCATGACCGAAGGTATGGCCGAAGTTGAGAGCCTTGCGTATGCCTTTCTCTTTCGGGTCTTCTGTCACAATGCGCTCTTTTACCTTAACAGACGTGGCGAGCATCGTCAGCAATTCCTTGAAGTTGGGTTTGCCGAGGTCGAAGTTGAGCAGTTCCGCCCATGTCTCGGTATTGGAGATTAGCCCGTGCTTTATCATCTCGCCATATCCCGAGCGGAGGTTCTTGTCGTCGAGCGTGCGCAGGAACTCCGTGTCGAGCAACACGAACTTCGACTCGTTGAACACGCCGACCTCGTTTTTGAAACTGTCAAGGTTTATGCCTGTCTTTCCGCCCACCGAGGCGTCGACCATGGCAAGCAATGTCGTGGGAATGTTGATGAAGTCTATGCCTCGCTTGAACGTGGAGGCTGCGAATCCTCCGAGGTCTGTCACCATGCCGCCACCAAGATTGACGAGCAATGAGTGACGCGTGGCCTTGCCGCGCTCCAACTCACGCCATACGTAAACGAGCGACTCCACGTTCTTGTGTATGTCGCCTGGGGCAATGCTTATGACGTGGGCTCCACGCATGGATATCAGCGGCTCTATCACGGGCCAACATTCCATCCGAGTGGTGTCATCCGTCAGCACGAAAATGCGGTCGTGCTCGCATTCTGATATGGCCATTGCCAGATCAGTGGCAAGTTGATGCGTTATTAACACTCTTTGTTTCATCATACTCATACTTAACGTTCAATTGCAAATATAGTCATTAACACACTATAAGACGGCACGCGCCCTCGATAAATTATCTTTTTTTAATAAAACACGGCATCCCTTTGCTCATTTCATGCCAGTCGTGTGCAGTTTTATTACCTTTCCTGTTCTTGTTTTCTTTTTAAACTTATTTTACTTGCATGCGTCTAAAAAATTGGTTATAATTGCAAGAGATAAGACAAAGAGTAATGAAAAAAATGCTGTTGCTTGCGCTATTGGCGATGACGACTGTCGTCGCGCTGGCGCAAAAGCGAGAGGTGTCGGGCACAATAGTCGACACCCAAACAAAGGAGGCCGTATCCATGGTCACGGCTCAACTGTTGAAGTCTGATTCCACTTTCGTCGGCGGTGCCCTGTCAGACGCCAAGGGTCATTTTTCCATCAAGGCCCCCGCGGACGGACAATACATCCTCAAACTTTCGAGCGTGGGCTACAAGCCCCTCAGCCGCCCCATCAGCGTCAAGCAGGGTGCCAACGTCAACCTTGGCACGTTGCGCTTCCATGCCGACGCCATCATGCTGAAGGAGGCCACCGTGACGGCACAGGCCCAGAAGGTGGTGGTGAAGGAAGACACTTTCGAGTACAACGCCAACGCTTACCGCACCCCGGAGGGTTCCACCATAGAGGAACTGGTGAAGCGTCTGCCTGGCGCGCAGGTGGGCGACGACGGCAAGATTACCATCAACGGCAAGGAGGTGAAGAAGATCCTCATCGACGGCAAGGAGTTCATGACCGGCGATACGAAGACGGCAATGAAGAACATCCCTACCTCTATCATCAACAAGGTGAAAGCCTATGACCAGAAGAGCGACCTGTCGAGGGTGACGGGCATCGACGACGGCGAGGAGCAGACGGTGCTCGACTTCGGCGTGAAGGCCGGAATGGACAAGGGCATGATGGTCAACGCCGACGCCGGCGTGGGCACCAAGGACCGATACAGCGCGCGTGCCTTCGGCGGATACATGAAGGGCAACCTCAAGCTTTTCGGCATGGGCAACGCCAACAACGTCAACGACATGGGCTTCGGTGGCCGTGGCGGATTTTTCGGAAGGGGGCGCAACGGGCTCAACGCCTCGAAGATGGCAGGCCTGAACCTCAACTACGAGAAAAAAGACACTCTGAAAGTGGATGGAAGCGTTAGATGGAACCACAGCGACGGTGACGTGTGGAGCAAGTCGAGCTCAGAGAACTACGTCAGCACCGTGGGGTCGTTCTCCAACAGCGTGAACCAGTCGTTCTCGCGAGGCAACAACTTCAACGCCCAGGCGCGCGTGGAGTGGACGCCCGACTCCATGACCAACATCATGTTCCGCCCAACGCTCTCATTGAGCAACAGCGACGGACTGAGCCACGGCTCTTCTGCCTCATTCAACGAGGACCCTTACAGCTACGTGTCCGACCCTCTAAGCTCCGAGGCGATGAAGACGTTGGCGCAAGACGGCATCATCGTCAACTCTAATGCCTCAAACAGCATTACCTATTCCAAGACCAACAGCATGGGGGCAATGCTCCAGCTCAATCGCAAGCTCAACAGCCGTGGACGCAACGTCACGCTGCGTGGCGATGTGAGCTACTCCGACTCGAAGTCGAACTCGCTGTCAACCAACAACGTACACCTGTACCAAATAAAGGATGTCTTGGGGCAGGACTCTACTTACCAGACAAACCGCTACAACCTCGCCCCATCTAAAAACTGGAGCTATACCTTGCAGACCACATACAGCGAGCCACTGTGGAAGGGCACGTTCCTGCAACTGCGCTACCAGTTCAAGTACAGCTACAGCAAGAGCGACCGCTCCACCTACGACTTCTCCAACCTTGGCGAGGATTTCTTCTCTGGCATCAACCCGGCCTACCGCAGCTGGGACGGATACCTCAACCGCCTGGAGCATCCCTACACCGACTATCTCGACAAGAACCTAAGCCGCTATTCAGAATACAAGAACTACACCCACAACATCGAACTGATGTTCAGGATGCTCAGGACGAAGTGGCAGCTTAACGCCGGCGTGATGATGCAGCCGCAAAGGTCACACTACGTGCAAAACTACCAGGGCGTAAGCGTGGACACCACCCGCAACGTCACGAACTTCACTCCAACACTCGACTTTAGGTACAAGTTCAACAAGGTGAGCAACCTGCGCGTCAACTATCGCGCCTCCACCACGCAACCCAGCATATCGCAGCTGCTCGACATCTACGACGACTCCGACCCTCTCAACATCTCAACGGGTAACCCAGGCTTGAAGCCGTCGTTCAACCAGAACTTCCGACTGTTCTACAACAGCTACTTCGAGAAGACCAAGCAGTCGGTCATGACTTTCGTCGACTTCAACAACACGCGAAACAGCATCAGCAACAAGGTGACCTACAACGAGACGACTGGCGGACGCATCACGAAGCCTGAGAACATCAACGGCAACTGGAACGTGAACTCCGCGCTGATGTTCAACACACCTCTCGACTCGGCAGGCTATTGGAACATCAACACTTTCGCCAACTTCAACTTCTCCAACAACGTGGGTTACATCGCCCTCAGCCGCGACGCCAACTCGATAAAGAACACCACGCGCGACATGACCATTGGCGACCGTCTCGCCGGCAGCTACCGCAACAGTTGGCTTGAGGTGGAGCTCAACGGCGCGTTCAACTATCGCCACTCCAACAACAAGCTCCAGCCCGCCTCCAACTCCAACGTGTGGCAATACAGCTATGGCGGAAGCATCAGCGCCACGGCTCCTTGGGGCACCACGCTGTCTACCGACATGAACATGAACTCTCGCCGCGGATATACCGACAACTCGCTCAACACCAACGAACTGGTATGGAACGCGCAAGTGGCGCAGAGCTTCCTCAAGGGGCGCTCGCTGACTGTCATGTTGCAGTTCTACGACATTTTGCATCAGCAGAGCAACCTGAGCCGGAGCATCACCGCGTCGATGCGCTCCGACACGGAATACAACTCCATCAACAGCTACGTGATGCTACACGTCAACTATCGCCTCAACCTCTTCGGAGGCAAGCAGGCGCGGCGCGACGGTCACGGCCATGGCCCCGGTGATGGCCCTGGGTTCCGTGGAGGTCGTCCACCAATGGGGGGCAGACCACCAATGGGCGGTCGCCCGCCAATGATGTTCTGACAAGCCTGGCTCATGCCGAGCATACACACGAAATGGGGTTGGAACCACCGTGGTGGTTCCAACCCCATTTCGCGTTATACCAACTTTCACAAGCCGTGCAGACCGGGAGTCGCGCCCCGCCAATCCGCCCGAGCCTGCTATTGCTGGCCTGTGATGCCACCAGCCTGGAAGCCCTTTTGGTCTTCCTTGAAGTCGTTTGTTATATTCGACTTTGCCTTTGCGAATTGTTTTTTCGTGTTTCCAAACTTCCATGTGGCTGTCACGACCACCAGACGCAATGGTATTTTCGCTGTCAAGTTCTGCACATAGTCGCTGTTGGCCGTCCTCGTCTTCACGTTTAGCTTGTCCGTCAGAGGCGTGACGAAAGACAATGACAGGTCGAGCCTGTCCTTGAGCAACGACTTTGACAACGTGGTGTATGCCAGCGTCATGCCGCTCTTGTCGCCCTGCAGGTCTTGTGTCTTGGTTGAGAACACCCCACCAAGAGACCATTGCAATTCCCAAGGCAAGGTCTGCTGAAAATCAACCACGGAGGTGGCGTTCCAACCATTGTTTTTCATGTCCAGCGCATCGCTTCTTAAGTCCACATAGTGTAGTTGGCCATTTAGTGTAAGCCTCGTATTCTTGCTTATCATCCAGTTGGCAAATACATTGAGGCTTGCGTCGCCCTTCTTAGACACGTTGCCGTATGTCTGGTTGAGCAAGTTGTCTTTGCCGATAAAGGAATACTGCTCTATCTGGTTGTCGCAGAAGCTGTATCCGGCATTTGCGCTCAGCATGAACTTAGCCGAATAGAAATTGTATACCAGACTGACCTTGTGCGACTTCTCTGTCTCGAGGTCGGTGTTGCCATACGACAGGGCCGTGGGATTGCTGCGATCCACGTAAGGGTTGAGGTATGAGATGCCTGGGCGCGTGATTCGCATGCTGTAGTTCACGCCAATGTTCATTCCAGGGCTGATGGCATAGCTCAGGCTTGCGCTCGGCACCAAGTTGCCATAGCTTTTCTTGAAGTCGTCGCCATTGCCAAGCTCATACCTCACTTTTTCCCATGTGTATTCGTACCTGCTGCCAAGCACCGTGCTCCATTTGCCGAACTTGCCTTTCCACTCGGCATAGGCGGCGAGGATGTCTTGGGTGTTTTTGTATTCCATGCTCTTGGCAGGGTCAAGGGTTTCCGTGCGGTCCTTGGCCACATCATAATATTTAGCATCGGCATTGTTTGCCCTAAGAATGTACTTGGCACCGAAATTCAGGGTGTGGCTGCCGGAAAGGGCCTGGGTGAAGTCGGCTTGCAGGGTGTGCTCCGTGCCACGCGTGTGGTTTTTCGAGCTGAGGTCGTTGAGTTGCAGCCCCGTTACATTGCTGGTGTCGTCATAGTAGGTATACTGGTCGGTATGAGACGGGTTGCTGGTGAACAGATAGCTCAAAATCATGTAGCTCTTGTGGTCGCCATGCCAAAACCTCTGATAGTCCACGCTTCCGTTGAATGTGGAGTTGCCATAGTCTTGCCGCATCTCGTTGCCGTAGCTGAATCCCTTGCCATACACGCCACCTTGCATCTGGGTAACCGGATTGCCAACCATCTTCTGCTTGAAGGCCGTCAGGCCCGCCGTGGCGTTGATGTTGCTCAGCGAATCGATGGCATAGCCCAAGCTGACGCTTCCCATGGCAAAGGGTTGCTTCATGTCAGACTTCTGATGGTAGCGCATTTGGCTGTTGCCAGCGTCACCGCCCATAGCCGTCATGTCTTTCTGCAATCTGTCGACATCTATGGTCGTGCCATTCATACGCTGATAGTTGTACACGCCCATGACGCTATATGTGAGCTTGCCCTGCTGACCATTGACCGAAGCAGACACCTTGTCAGTCTGGTTGCCTACGGAAACGCTTACGTTGCCATTGTATCCATTGATGGCCTCGCTTCCGCTCCCTCCCGCCGAGCTGTTGTTGAGCACGATGTTTAGCACGCCACCCGTGCCTTCCGCGTCGTATCTCGCCCCCGGGTTGGTGACGACCTCTATGCTCTTCACCATCGTGGCTGGCATGGCCTTGAACACTTGCGACGGGCTTGCCGAGATCATGGCGTTGGGCTTGCCGTCGACATACACCTTGAAGCTCTTTGAGCCGTTTACCGTTATGTTGTCCTGGCCGTCCACCGTCACCATCGGCACCTTTCTCAACATGTCGAGCACGGTGGACGCTTTCGCGTCGGGATCTTCACCCACGTTGTAGGTCATCTTGCCTGTCTCCATCTTCACGAGCGGCTTCGACGCCACCACGCTCACCGCCCCCAGCTCAACGTCTTTCCAAATGGAGTCGCCGCGTAGCGAGTCGGCCTTGGCCGAACCGCCTTGGGCGACCTTGTCGGTGCCGCCTGGCCTGTTGCCCACTTGGGCCATGGAGCCCAAGGAGCAAGCAAGCAAAGCACCGGAAATCATTATACCTGAGTTTTTCATTTTACCTTAGTCTTTTCCTTTATCTTCATGCCTTTGCGAAGGCCTCTTTCATGTCTTCCAAACTTATGTCGAGCAGCTTCATCTGCCTCACCATCTCCGGTATAACCGTCTGCATAAACGCCCTGCGCCTCGTGTCCTTGATGTATCGCTGCGCATCTTCCGCCACGAAATAGCCAAGGCCGCGCTTGTTGAAGATCACGCCTTCCTGCGAGAGCTGGTCATAGGCCTTGACGGCGGTGTTGGCGTTCACGCCAAGCCGCGCGGCATACTCGCGCACGCTTGGTATGCGGTCAAACGCCTTGTATGTGCCAGCGAGAATCTCGTCGCTCAAGCGGTCGGCTATTTGCAGGTAGATGGCCTTGTCGTTGCTGAATGCCATAATATCCTGATGTTTTTTTATTTACCCAAACGCAGTTTCATAGTGTCCACGTCGCCACTGCCTGAGACATGCTTGCTGAGCGACCTGAGCTGGCCAGACAACTCTATGTCGCCGCTGCCAAACACGTTCACCTCGGCATCGCCACAATCGGCGAAGTGGAGGTCGGCATCGCCCGAGCCTGACACGTGCACGTTGGTGTGCGACACGTTGGCCAACTTGCTTTTCACGTCGCCACTGCCAAAAATGGCAAATCTGGCGTTGTTTGCCTTTAAGGTGCCCATCTCCACGTCACCGCTGCCAGAGACAGTGTATTCGAAATCGCCGGATAGCGTGATGTCTTTCATCTTCACGTCGCTGCTGCCACGCACGTTTACAGTGAGGCCCTTGCCTTTGAGGTTGCCGTCGAGGGTGAAGTCGCCGCTGCCCGACATCGACACATCCTCAAGGCTTGGCGCGCTAATCCATATCTCGGCGTTGCCGTCGTATCCGGTCATGTTGATAACGCTGACGCCCTTCTGCTTCGTGCTGCCCTTGCCACGGATCACGAGCGTGCCGTTCTCCACGCTTATGGCATGACTGTCGTACCATCTCTGCGAAGCCTTGAGCGTGACCTTGTATGTAGGCGACTGGGTGAAGTGGACATCGCAACTGCCCGCGTTGCTCACAGCCGAGAAGCCTTTGAGGTCGAGCTTATGGGTCAGCACATTGTCGTCGCTGTCGTATACCTTCTCTATGCGGCAAGCCTGCAAGGAGACGATGGCCATGAATGCCACGAAAAGAATGATTGCCTTTTTCATATAATCTATGTTTTTTAACTTTCTGTATGGTTACTATATATAATAACGTGTAATTATCTCACTTGTTTATCCACTTGTTGTTGATGACCTGCAGTCTCGTGTATCTGCGATAGGCGAGCCAGAAGCACGCGACAATGAAAGCCACGTTGACCACAGACGCTACCACGGCGCACCAATCGTCGTAGACCGTTATGACATAGCCCGCCTCGCCAAGACTGAAAATCACCTTAGTGACCAAGCCCACAAGTGTCATTATAACCATGTTCAACCCGAAGAAGGAAACGATTGACATGACGAGCGCATGCTTGTTGAACACGCTGCCAAAGAGGAGGAAAAGGGCGTGAAGCGACACCAACGACAGCGTCATGGGCACCACATAAGCCGAAGCGTCGCCGCTAAAGGCGAACGTCATGCCTTTAAGGCTCTCTATCAGATAACCCGTGGCCGATGTGGGTGCCGCACTGCCAAAGGCGAGCGTGAGGAGCCACTGCACGAGGTCGCCAGTGAGAAATCCCACCATGGCCGCAATGGTCATCGCCACCACCATGATGAGGTAACGCGCCAAGAACTTTTCCTTGTTGGAAGCCGGCAACATGAACTCATTGACGCGCTGCTGACGCGTCTTGAGATTACTGAAGACGCTCACTCCTGCCATCACCAAAAAGACCGAAATGCCGAACATGGCATTGATACTGGTGACCGAAGCGGTATCGGCATCGCGCGTAATCAAAAGACCGAGAGCTTGGGGAATGGCTATGATTGCGAAAATAACCAGGCCGAAGATGAGGAGTTGACGCTTTGAGAGCGTGAACTGCCAACGAAGGACGTTAAGGAATCTATCTTTATTCATGATATGGTCTTGTATAAACGAATATGGTATATATAATAATGTGTATCTCTATGGTTTCTCTATGGTTATTTCACCTTCACTCCACTAATCACGGCATCGAAGAGCAGTTCGAGGTCCACTTGCGTCTCGGTCTCACCGTCGCCTCGCTCCACTATCGACGCGTTGCCTTGCAAGCTGGGCTCTGAATACACGACCCTGTCGTCCATCTCTTGCGGCGAGAGGTAACGGAAGGCGTAATGCTCTGAGATATCGGCGATGGAACGGTCGAGCAATACCTTGCTCTGGTCCATTATCACCACATGGTCGAGAAGGTTCTCCACGTCGTGGACCTGGTGGGTCGATATTATGAGCGTGCGATCGTCCGTCATGTAGTTGGCAATCACCTTGCGGAAAAGGCTCTTCGAGGGTATGTCGAGACCGTTGGTCGGCTCGTCCATCATCAGCAAGCGAGTGCCCGTGGCGATGGCAAAACTCATATACACCTTCTTCTTCTGGCCCATGGAGAGTTCTTTCAGGTTGGGGCTTGCCGGCATCTCGAAATCGGCCAAGCACTTGGCCAGCAAGTCGTCGCTGAACGTGGGATAGAAAGAGCGCATCATGGAGCGGAAAGCGTCGAACGTCATGTCGGGCATCACGTACTCCTCGGGAACAATGAAAATGCGCTTCAGCAGTTCCGGGTCGCGGAGGCGGCTTTCTATGCCATCCACCTTCACGCTGCCGTGGTTGGGCGACAGGAGCCCTGCCATGATGTAGAGCAAGGTCGACTTGCCCGTGCCGTTCTTGCCCAGCAAGCCGTATATGCGGCCTTGCTCAAGGTGGAGGTCGAAGTGGCTGAACACTTGGTGCTTGCTTCCCTGGTAATGAAAGTCAAGGTCTTTTACGTCTATCATATTCTTTTTCTGTTATTGTTATATGTCAGTATTAGTGTACTACTTTTATAATACACTGCAAAGATAACGTGATTAATTGATAACTTCCAAATATTTACACCAAAAACCGCTTTGATTTTATATTTATTAACTTTACGACTATATTTTAAAACTTTTTTGCAGATTTTATTCATTTACAATTGTCTGATTATTCTATCAAATGAAACTAAAATTGCTGATAAAACATAAAAGACATATCTATTTATAGTTTATCGAGATGAAGAATATTATATTTTTCCAAAAAGTCTGTTTATTCATCAATTTTGAGTAAGTTTGCAATGGAAATACAAATTCAAAACACAACTACAAAATAATAATAATACTCAAAATACATGAATCATAAAAAGCGTCTGCTCACATGCTTGGCCATGGCCATACTTGCCGGAGGCTGCATAAAAGCCTCAAACAATCTCACAATGGTTGTTGGCACATACACTGAACAAAGCCCTTCTAAGGGCATTTATGTAATGCTGTTCGACCAAATCACAGGAACCGCGCAACCAATAAGCAGTATAAAAGCCAGCAACCCATCATTTCTGACAATAAGCAATAATGCAACCCACGTTTATGCAGTAAAGGAATATGCAGACAACAGGCGTGGCGCAAGTGCCTACACATTAGACTTGGCAAAAGGCACCATGACTCAAATCAATAGCCAGGAATGTGGCACTTTGGCCAAAACACAAACCAAGGGCACGCCTGGAGCAGACCCTTGCAACATAATGCTTTATGGCAACCATGTGGTGACATCAAACTACACGGGCGGTGACATTTCCGTTTTTCCTGTGGCTTCTGATGGCTCTTTACGTCCTGAAGCGCAATACAAGAACCTATATATTGGAGGAAATGTGGATGCGCACATCCACTGTTGCCACATGACTCCAGACAAAAACTTCGTGATGGCCACAGACCTTGGCAACGACTGTATATGGATGTTTAAGGCCAATAACAAAAGTGAGAACTTTTTAGGCAAAGCCAAAGTGGCATATAAAGCACCTAAAGGAACTGGGCCGCGACATTTTGTGTTCAACCAGAAAGGCACAATAGCATATCTAATTGGAGAACTTGACGGAACCGTAACCGTACTTGGATACCACAACGGGAAACTCAACGAACTGCAACGCGTGCAGGCGTCGCAGACAAAGACCAACGGCAGTGCTGACATACACATATCACCAGATGGCAAGTTTCTATATGCATCACACAGGCTGAAAGACGAAGGCATTTCCATTTTTTCGATTGACCAGAACAATGGTCTTGTAAAAAAAATAGGATTTCAACCCACGGCGGCCCATCCTCGCAACTTCGCTATAACCCCTAACGGTAAATACTTATTGGTGGCATGCCGCGACAGCAATGTGATAGAAGTTTATAAAAGAGATGCAAACACAGGAATGCTAACAAGTACAATGCACGACATAAAAATGGGCAAGCCCGTATGCATACAATTTGCTCCTATTCCAAAGACAACCTGCCAAAACGTGCGGTAAGAGTATAGCCATGGAGTCCTAATTGAAAAATCAGGAGTTTCCATAATACTTGTCACAGTTTTTTTATTTTTGTATAAACTATTCAAAAGATGGAGAAGAACGAAGAGTTGCGCGAGGCGTGGGAGTTTGTGGAACATACTGGTACAAGCATTTTTCTCACAGGCAAAGCCGGAACAGGCAAGACTACGTTTCTGAAGACCGTGATAGAGAAATCGTCGAAACGGTTGATAGTGGTGGCACCCACGGGCGTGGCGGCCATCAACGCCGGCGGCGTGACCATTCACTCGTTTTTCCAACTGCCCTTCACGCCTTTCATCCCGGGCTCTACCATCCGCGACCGCTACGATTTCTCCAAGGCCAAGCGGCGCATCATAGCCTCGCTCGACCTGCTGATAATAGACGAGATAAGCATGGTCAGGGCCGACCTGCTCGATGCCGTAGACTCCGTGCTCCGACGCTTCCGCGACCCCACGCAGCCTTTCGGAGGCGTCCAACTGCTCATGATTGGCGACCTGCAACAGCTCACGCCCGTGGTGACGGCGCAGGATGAGGGCATTCTGGGGCAATACTACGACACGCCTTACTTCTTCGGTAGCAATACGCTGAGGCAAATCAACTATGTCACAATCCAGCTGTCGAAGGTTTACCGACAGCAAGACCCAAAGTTCATAAGCATCCTCAACCACGTGCGCGATGGGCATCCCACCGCCGACGATCTCAATACGCTCAACTCTCGCTGCAACCCGACGTTCATACCCAAGCAGGAGGATGGTTACATTCGCCTTACCACACACAACCGCATGGCCGACAGCTACAACGAGAACGAGCTGATGAAGCTCGGCGGCAAGCGCTACCGCTTCAAGGCTGAGGTGGAAGGTGATTTCCCAGAAAGCAGCTACCCAGCCGAGGCGACATTGGAGCTGAAGCAAGGAGCGCAGGTGATGTTCATCAAGAACGACAGCGGCCACAAATACTACAACGGCAAGATAGGCCACGTGGTAGACATCGACGCGGAGTCGATAACCGTGAAATGTCCGGGCGACAGCGAAGTGATCAAGGTGGAGCAAGACGCATGGGAGAACACAAAGTATGTAATAAACCCAGAGAAGAAGACCATTGAGCCACAGGTGGCGGGTACGTTCAAGCAGTATCCGCTGCGTTTGGCATGGGCCATAACCATACACAAGAGTCAAGGCCTGACATTCGAGCACGCCATCATCGACGCCGGCTTCTCGTTCGCCTCCGGGCAGGTCTACGTGGCCCTGAGCCGCTGCAAGACCCTTGAGGGCATGGTGCTCGCCTCGCGCATAGGCTCAAGCAGCATCTTCAACGACTCGCGCGTGACCGAATACATCTCGCACCAGCAAGAGAAGGCGGAGGAGAGCGTGCGCCAGTTGCCGGCACTCAAGGACGCCTACTTCAAGGAGCAGCTCCTCGACATGTTCACGTTCAACCGCTTGTTCGGCGCCGAGCAGATGCTCAACCGTACAATGGTGGAGTTTTTCAGGACGTTCCCGCGCCTGTGCGACTATCACCGCACGGTGATGGAGGCAGTCAAGGCAAAGGTGATGGACGTGGCTTACAAGTGGCTCAGCGTCATCCGCCAGACCTCCAACGAGGATCTTCACGGCGAGGCGTTTCTGAAGAGGGTGCAACGCTCGGCCGACTATTTCGCCGCCGCGCTGAAGGAGCAAGTACCCGACCTGCTGGAGAAGACGAAGATGGTCAAAGGCAAGGGCAAGCAGGCTATGGAAACACTTGAGGAGCGCTACAAGGAATTTTGGCTGCAATATCTCAGCAAGGTGAAGATGCTCGACACCATGGCCGACAAGCCTTTCTCTGTGGCCACTTACTTGCAGACAAAGCAAGAGGCGACAATAGACTCGATGGAAATCGTGGACCCGGGCACGAGGCGCACCCGCCCGAAGTCAAGGAAGACCCAGGACAATCCATACGCCGACGAGACCACGCGCGTGGCGACAACAAAAGCCAAGGAACCCGCAAGGCCCAAGGGCAAGACAAGGAAGAAAGGCGAGTCGGAGGCGCAGACCTTCGAGATGTTCGGCAAGGGCATGGGCATAGAGCAAATAGCCAAGGAGCGCGGACTGGCCACGAGCACCATCATGTCGCACCTCGCAAGATACGTGAAGACGGGCAAGCTGAGCGCCGACAAGATAATCCCCGCGGAGCACGTGAGGGCCATACGTCACGCCCTGTCGAGGGTCGAGGAGCACGCCGCCGTGGACGACATCCTCAAGCTGTGCCCCAAAGACGTGGACAAGGGTGAAGTCTACTTCATGATCAACGCTACAAGGTGAGGCAGAAAAACGGGAGACAGAGGCTTGACATCTGTTGCGGACATCAATCTTTATAGCATGTCATGCTACATAACATATAAAAAATGCGTAAATTTGCACATGACAAACAATCCATAACTATGTCCGGCAACAAAAAGATATATATAAATCGCAACAACAGCGACCAATGGAAAGAAGACACTTGTCGTTCTGTAGAGATGTACAACGAGTGGTTTCTCGGTTTTGCGCCAGCCACCTATATAAGTGAGCGCGAAAAGGCAAAACGTCAAGTTGCCAATACCATGAAACTTACAAACAATTTCCATCTTAACAAGGAAAATCTCCTTGCCCATCCAGGCACCATCTCAATACTACGTATGGTCACAGCACCGCCTATAGCACGTGACCGTCTTGCAGGTCTCTCAGGCGTGGGCAAATCTGTCATTTCAAGGATGGAAAACGGGAAATTGCCTACCAAAATGACCGAGGCGGCCATAAAAGTCGAGATAGGCAAAATAGCAAAGGTCTTAAACCGACTCTTCGACCGTACACTTTGCCCATGGATAGACGAAAGCAACAATCCCACCCCAAGCAAACTCCGCATAGCGGCAAGCGTCGTGGCCGACCGTATGTGCGGAATGATGTCAGACCCGATAATACGCAACGAACAAGAGCGTAGGCAACTCCGTGCCATTTCATCATGGCTTGCCCACAGAGGCTACAAGTTCTTGAAATCTGACAACATAGCCGATTTTCGCGACATGGCATTAGGTACATATACATATCACCTTAATGTAGCCGTAGAGAATCCGACAGCCAATATGCCAATAGATGTAGTGATAAGGCGTAAAGACGAGAATTACCGTCTTCCGCTGCTTGTAGAGTGCAAGTCGGCTGGCGACTTTACCAACACAAACAAGAGACGCAAAGAGGAAGCTCAGAAAATAACACAACTTAGGGCGACTTACGGCGATGACATAGATTTCGTTCTCTTCCTGTGTGGATATTTCGACAGTGGCTATCTCGGATATGAGGCCAGTGAGAAGATAGACTGGATTTGGGAGCACCGCATCGACGACTTCAGCAAGGCAGGGGTATAACAATAACCGAAAATGATGAGCGACGACATTGAGACAAGACGCTGCGAGTTGCAGCAATCCCTTGACGCGCAAAAGACACAGAAGCAGCGCAACCTGATGGGGCAGTTTGCCACACCATACCCTTTGGCGTGTGACATAATGAAGCGCATGCGGCAGCTTTGCGCATGCGGCAATACCATATCATTGCTTGAGCCGTCGGTCGGTTTAGGTGCGTTTCTTTCGGCCTTTCACAACGTATTCGGCAACAAGGCCGGACACGCGCTCGGCTTCGAGATAGACAGTCACTACTACGAGCCGGCAAAGGCCCTTTGGCAGGAACAAGACATAGACTTGCGCAACGCCGACTTCCTTACCGTCACACCCGACAATGCCTACGACATGATTGTAGCCAACCCACCTTACGTACGCCACCACCACATCGACACTGACACTAAACAAAGCCTAAGAAACGATGTCAAAGAATATTGCGGTATCAACATTTCGGGACTTGCCGGTCTCTACTGCCACTTCATGATACTCTCAACAAAGTGGCTGCGCGAGGGCGGACTATCATGCTGGCTTGTGCCGTGTGAGTTTATGGAAGTGAACTACGGCAAAGCGGTGAAAGAGTTTCTAATCCACAGTGTAGAACTTTTAAGCATACACCGATTTCTGGCAACTGACGTGCAGTTTGCTGATGCGCTCGTCAGCTCGTGCGTGGTTATTTTCAGAAAAGTCCGCCCTAAAACAAACTATCAAATATTATTCTCAGAAGGCGGCAGCGTGTCCGCCCCAGAACGGCAGATGTTAATCGATAGCCAGACACTCTCGGTCGAAGAAAAATGGACAAGTCGCTTCAACGACAACACAAACAGCACAGAGACCGACACTGGTGGCACTACGGCACGGCTTGGCGACTTCTTCACCGTGAAACGCGGCATCGCAACAGGCGACAACCATTTCTTCATTCTTGACAGTGCAACCATAGAAAAATATTCCATCCCACGCAAATTTCTTGTACCTGTGCTTCCAAGTCCAAGATACTTCAAAGCCAATTCGGTATCTGGCTGCAACGATGGACTACTTGACACCGACAGCCAACTTTTTCTCTTCAACTGCGACCTCGATGAGTCTACACTCAAAGCGTCATACCCAACAGTATGGCAGTATGTTCGCCAAGGCGAGGAGCGTGAGGTGAACAAACGCTACATTTGCAGTAGGCGCACTCCGTGGTATTCGTGCGAGAAACGCGAACCCGCACCATTCATCATGCCATATATGGGACGTGGCGAGTCATCAAAACAGATATTTCGCTTCATATTGAACGACTCCAACGCAATAACAACAAACGTATATCTACTGCTCTACCCAAAGAAAAGCTATGCACGATACATAGCAGACAAGTCCACACGCTCAAAGGTATGGAACGTGCTAAATTCCATATCCAAAACTCGTCTAATGAACTCTGGACGAGTCTACGGCGGAGGACTCTACAAGTTGGAACCTAAGGAACTAATGGACTTGCCTGTGCCAGAAATGACTAAAATATTAAAGCCTCAGACAAAAGTAGTGCAGTTGGCTTTATTTTGAATAGAATTTTAAGAACGTTATCCCTAAGACGCAGAGGTGATTTCGGTAAAATGTATAATTCTGTCCGTAAAATGTTTAATGGTGACATGGGATAATCTTCCTATCTTTGCACCGTAAAAAAATAGAGATGCGATTATGAGGAAAATAGTATTTATTATTGCCGCCATCATGGGACTCTTGGTTTCCATGACAGCCTGCGCAAACAAGAAAGGAAACAACATGGACATGAACGCAAACGCAACAGGCACCGCTCCTAAAAACGGCAAAGTGCTCGTGGCTTACGCCTCTTATACTGGCACCACGGAAGGCATGGCGAAGAAGATTGCCACTGCCACGGGTGGCGAGCTCTACAAGATAGAGCCCGTGAAAGAGTACACGACCGACGACCTCGACTGGACCGACAAGAACTCTCGTTGCTGCAAGGAAAACGCGGACCCGAAAGCACGCCCAGCCATGAAGAAGACCAAGCAGAGCCTCGACCAATACGATGTCATCTACCTTGGCTATCCCAACTGGTGGAACTCACACCCTCGTCTCATCAACACCTTCATAGAGGCTTACGACCTGAAAGGCAAGACCGTGATACCTTTCATGACATCGGGTGGCAGCCAGATAGACAACTCGGAGAGAATCTTGAAGAAAGACTATCCTGAGGTAAACTGGAAGAAAGGCAAACTGCTCAATGGAGCCAGTCAAAAGGACGTGGACGCTTGGGTGAAGACACTTCAATAGGTATGCATAATATATAAAAGAAACAAGACCTACCCGTCCGCAAGGATGAGTAGGTCTTGTCATTTTAAGGATTGGCACAAAGGCCAAGCCCTACAATTCCATTTAATGCAGCGTGGGCTGTTGCTCCACACTCTTCACAAGGGAGTCGGTGCCGGAAACCCAGAAGGCGACGCGTACAACGCTGCCAACGTCGGTGCTGCCGCTACGCTTGATGTGGCGCGCCTTGCCATATTCAAGGGTGTCGCGACGCGATGGATAGCTCACGAGTTGCAGCCGCTGCTTGGTGCTGCCGGAACCAATATAGAAAATGTCCACGCTGTCCTTGGCTTTGGCGAGCATGGCTGCCTTGGCGCGCGCCTTGCGGTTTATCGCCGCGGTGTCGAGAGGCGCAAAAACCGATGCCGCTACCGTGTCGCCAGGGTCATTGCTCGGCGCCATCTTGCAAGCGGATGGGACCTGTGACACGGCAATGGCAAGAAGCAACAAATAAAATATCTTTCTCATAGGTTGATTCTACCTTTTACTTTCTCCTTTCCTCACACGCCAATCTTGGCCAATCCGCCCTCACCAGTCTCCTTGTAGAGCGAGGGCAGGTCGTGACCAGTCTGCTTCATCACCTCCACCACGCGGTCGAAGCTCACGCGGTGCTTGCCGTCGGAGAAGGCGGCATAGAGGTTGCAGTCGAGGGCTCGCGTGGCGGCAAATGCGTTTCGCTCGATGCACGGAATCTGCACCAGTCCGCACACGGGGTCACACGTCATGCCAAGGTGATGCTCCAAGCCCATCTCGGCGGCATACTCAATCTGCGACGGTGAGCCGCCAAAGAGCTGGCAAACCGCCGCCGACGCCATGGCGCAAGCCACGCCAACCTCACCTTGGCAACCAACGTCGGCACCTGATATGGAGGCGTTCTCCTTCACGATGTCGCCTATCAGTCCTGCCGTGGCAAGGGCATGGAGAATCTTCTCCTCGGAGAAACTGTGACCCGTGGCAAGGTGATAGAGCACGCCTGGCATAACACCGCAACTGCCGCATGTGGGAGCTGTGACAATGGTGCCACCGCTCGCGTTCTCCTCGCTCACGGCGAGTGCGTATGCATAGACGAGGCCACGCGTCTGGAGGTTTGGCTTATAGCCCTTCGCCTTCACGAAATAAGTGGAAGCCTTGCGCTGGAGGTTGAGTGGGCCGGGGAGTCGCCCCTCGTGGTTGATGCCACGCTCCACACTCTCCTTCATGGCGTTCCACACATCGCGCAGGTAATCCCAGATATCTGGTTTCTCGCAACGTTTCACATACTCCCAGTAGGCACAGCCATTGTCCTCGCACCACCTCTTTATGTCGGCAAGATAATGCAAGTCGTAAACATCTGGGCTCGCTGGCAGCAGGCCCGACGGATGGTCGCCCTCGGATAGCGCGCCACCGCCGACAGAGTATACCACCCAGTCGTTTATTCGCATGCCATTTGGGTGGAATGGCAGAAACACGTTGGGTTTCCACTCAATCTCCACCTGTCCGACAGGCTCAAGCACCTCCTTGATGGCCACGTCGGTCATATGCCCTTTGCCGGTAGCTGCCAGGCTACCATAGAGCGTGACACGGAAGCGCGTCACGCCAGGATACGCCTTCAGATATGTTTGTGCCGCCTTTTGCGGACCCATGGTATGGCTCGACGACGGCCCCTTTCCTATACGGAATATTTCCCTCAATGATTTCATGCCACAAAGTTAATGTTTTTATGCGAGAGACTGGCCGTGGACAGGCAAGTTTATTTTCATGCGCGCTCGCCATCAATTGACATCATCCACATATATCCTTGAAGACACACGTGTCGCACCTGTCCTTGTGAGCTGTAGGCTCGAAAGGCTTTTCCTCGTCGAAAATGTCGGCAAGCAGCGCACCCAAGTCGTGGGCAAATGAGTCGTGGACACTGGCAATGTCGTTGACCTCCGAGAACGTGGCCTTGCGCTTGCCCTCTTGCCCCGGGTCTTTGACTTTCAATATCGGGTTGTAAGTCTCGTCTTTCGCCTGCCTTATGAAGAGCAACGCCGGAGCCACGGGGTCTCCTCCAAGGCCATAAGCCTCTTGCGCCTCATGGCTCCTGCTGATGATGTCGGAATAGAGGAATGACTGGAGATAATAAACCGTGTGCTTGGAATCAACATAGTCGGGATTGAAGATTTCCTCAACGCTCGGAGCCGATGATGCCAGTGGCCGTCCGGTCTTATAATCTACCACGCGAAGCTGCCTGCCTATGCGGTCGAGGCGGTCCACCTGCCCACCAAGCCTAATGGCACGCCGCATGCCATTGACTTCGAAGGAGAAGTCATTATAGAAGTCTTTCTCCAAGGCTATTATGTCGAATGGCGCGTTGGCCTTGTCGATGCGCAACAGGCGTCTTATGTAGATGAGCAACACGTTGCGGTTGAGCAGTTGCAAGCCATTGTAGCGTGGACGGTAGCCTGGTCGTTCTACCTTGAACAGCTTTTCGCTGAAAGCCTGGTCGAGAAACATCTCTATCTTCACTTTCTCTTTTACGAGGCTATCTATCATCTCGGCTGTAACTGGTCTCTTGCCATTGTCGGACAGGTCTTCATAGATAAGTTCCGCCGCGCGGTGGAAGATGTTGCCGAAAATCACATTGTCGATTTCCTGGTCCTCATCATCCGCCTCACGCAACTGGCACACGGTGGAATAATAGAACATAAGCGGACAACGGAGATAGCGGTTTATGGCCGATGGCGACAACGACTTGATGTCGCGCAACCGCCTTGCCACCGTCCCGCTTTTCATTATCGGCACACGCATTACGGGCGATACGCTCTGCCCCGACTGCAAGGTGAGCCTACGGATATGCTGTGCCTGACCACTCTCCACCATGAACTGCAACATGAAGCGGCTCATTTCTCCCTGCTTGCCATCATCGGCGGCATTGTTGAAAGTCATGGTGACATCGGCGGCACGCTGCAAGAGAGAGTGGAAATAGTAAGAATAAATGGCCACCTTGTTTTCTACGGTCGTCATCTCGTAGCCCTTGCGCAACGAATGTGGAATGAACGAGGCGTCGTTGACCCCCTTTGGCATGTTGCCCTCGTTGCAAGAGAGCATGAGCACATGGTCGAAATCGAGGTTGCGAGTCTCCAACACGCCCATGACCTGTATGCCAAGTGCCGGCTCGCCATGAAAAGGCACCGAGGTGGAATCTATCAGTTGGCTCAACAAGCGTTGCAGCAGCACCGTGGCGCAATCGACCTGCGTCTTGGCGAACACCTCCTTGAGGCGGTTTATGATGGTATACATGCGAAAGATGGACTCGTGCATCAATGGGTCTTCCTCGGCACGTGACCCCACTCCCGTGAGTTTCAGGATGTCGGCAAGCCATTGCAGCAAGTCGACGATGAGGTCACGGCCCTGCAAGCTGGGCGAGACGGGAGTGAAGACACGCCGCGCCGCCTCGTCGCGGTTATCGACAAGTCGTTGCACCGTGGGGAAGAAAGTCTTGTGGGTGTTTATGTCATCATAGATTAGTGGGATGTCTTCAGAGATATACTTTGCGTAAGGGTGGCATAACACTTGGCTGACATAAGCCAAGCGGTAAGTCTTGCCGTCCTTGCACAGCCCTTGCAAACGCATGGCAAGGAGCACTCCGACGAGTGTGGCGGCTGGCGTGGCAGACAAAGGGTAACCAGTGGTGATGTTGACCTCGCCAACCGTCTCTGGCAAGCAATGAATGACGTTTTGCAATAGTCGCTCATCGCACAGCACGATTGCCACAGCCCTTGGATTGGTCTTTACCACGTCGCCCAAGCTTCGAAGCCATGTGGTGACGTATCGCGCCTGAATGTCTTCCGTGGGCGCGGATACGTATGTGATGTCCTTTTTCTTCGACAAGTTATCGTAAATGGAGTCCGTGTCGATGCCTTCTGATGCCCTGCCCGACGACAACTCGTTTGGCAAGCGGTCTATATAACGGCGAATGTATCGGCCAGCCTCGTGATTGCCGGACATGAAATAGGTGTCGTAGTCCCAATAAAACTCCGCCATGCCAGCGTCCTTCAGTTGAAGAAACAGTCGCCTTTCAACCTTCTGGAGCAGGTTGAAACCCACGAAGACATAATGTTTGAAGCGGAAGTCGCTCACCTTGCGCTCAACCACGTCGCGATAGAGCATGCCCTCATAGGCCAAGTCTTCACGTCTGAGGTCATCGCGAAAGGCGTGATAGAGTGGCCCGAGGTTCTTCCAGATGTCGTTGAAACGTTGTTGCAACACCGTGTCGGTCTCCACCTTTCCAAAGAAATTTTCAAGGCTCTGGCGCTGTTGGTCGGAGAGGAAAGAGAAGTCGCGCATCTCCTGCCAAGCCTCAAGACTGATGAAGAGTTTGTCGGCGTCCACGAGATTCTTGTCGAGGTCGTCGAAGTCGGAAAGCATGAGCTGCCCCCATGAAAAGAAATGGTCGAGCGGCTCGTCGCTGCCCGTGAGCTTGACATAAGCCTTGTAAAGTCGGAACACGAGGTCTATCTGGTCGGCAACGACAAGGGACGAATGGTTTCTGAAGAGGTCACTGATGGTGAAATAAGACGGGCTCCATACCGTATGGCCTGTCTCCTCATAGAGCGCGTGGTTCAGGAAGAGCGAGGCCCGCTTGTTTGGGAAGACCACGGCAATGTCGGCGAGATTCTCCGCGCCATGCTTGGCGAGGATGTCTTTGGCTACGTTTTGCAGGAATGTCCTCATTGAATATAAGCTCTTTGGATGGTGTATGTGTCTTTGATATTAAATCTTGTTTATACTTTCACTATGTCATCGTTGCGGATATACCACAAGTATCCCTCCACGTCATCGTAGCCCATGTCTTTGAGCAGATGCACATATCCCCTGACCTGCCGCTTGTGTTTCTCCAGTTGGCCGCCAGTCTTGAAATCGATGACCATCATCTTCTTTCCATCGTAAACGACACGGTCCGGCCGCTGCTCCTTGACGCGTTGATCCTCTGGGTCGAAATAGATCATGGAGCACTCGTTGAAAGCCTTCCACCGTGGCGAGAACCAATCGTTGACCCGTGGGTCGCGCAGCTTATCCTCGATGAACGCCTTGAGTTGCTCACGCGTCATCGGCTTGTCATAAAGCACGCCGTCAAACTCCATTTGGTCAATGGCAGCGTCGACCTCGGTGTAGTCGTGAATGGTAGAGAAAAGGCGATGTATAATGTTGCCAGTGTCGATGTACTGGTCACGCTTTCGCTGCTCCTCAAGTTCATCGGCAGGGGTCATGAACTCATCGCTGTCGTTGCTTTGTAGGAAATGGGCTTTCGACTTGGTTGTCTCGATGCTGACGCTCACGCCCTGCTCCACTTGCTCAAAGATATTGACACGCAGACGAGGGTCCTCCCCATTTGGCAGTTCGCTTGTCGCCATGGGCTTGATGGACAGCGAGCCAAAGTCATAAGCGATTATGCCATTCTCGTCCTCTTCGGGATCGGCATCGGGCATACAGGGCATCACGCTTGCGATAAGTGAGGAAGGGAAATCCGCCTTGTCCCTCTTGCCAAAGACAAACAGGTTGCGCGAGGCGCGAGTAAAAGCGACATAAAGGATGTTTACATTGTCCACTATGTTCTTTATGTGCTCGGCATCATAGTCGGCGGCATAAATGGACTTTTTCAACTTGCCGACGTTGAGCTTCACTGGCACCACAGGCAAGTCGTTGTAAGGCTCCAAAGAAGGCTCAACCCAAAGAGTGTCGTCCTTGTTTTCCAGTGCCCAATCGCAATAAGGCAGTATCACGTTGTCAAACTCCAAGCCCTTGCTCTTGTGGACCGTGAGCATACGGATGCCGTCTACCTCGGCACTGTGGATGGACTTAGAGCAAATGTTCTCGTCCCACTCTGCAAGGAAATCGGTCATGCCAGCCACGTGGCGCTTAAGATAGTTTGACAACTGATCGAAGAAAGCGCACACATAAGCATTCTGGTCGGCAAGCCTGTCGAGGCGGAAAAGGGCATACAGCCTCTCCGCAAGGTCTATGAGAGGCATGGAAAGCAGTTCGGCACGACTAACGACGAACTCCTGCGGAAGCATGGGCATATAAGCGTGGCGTGGAGCCGACGGATTGGCATTTGGCCCTGTCTTCCAAGCGGCATCGGATGGCTCCAGTTTATTGCCGGCGAACGACTTGGCGAGGAACGCCTCCATGAGTCCATCATCTGGATTGACGAGATAGCGCATGGCATTGACAATGGTGTTGACCGCCTGCGACGCGTCGAGGCGAAACGCCTCATCAGACACCATGTTGAGCAATCGCGGCTCACCGTCAACCATCACCGGGTTGTGCAGGAAATAGTCGGCTATCAAGCGAATGTGCTTGTTCTTCCTCACAATGATGGCGATATCGTTGCATCGAACACCCTTTGAAAGCAGCGACTCGATGGTTTGTTGAACTTGCGAGATCATCAAGTCGTCATATTCCTTGCTTGGCAGAAGCCTTACGACCACCTTGCCCGTTTCCGGCTTGCCTTCGGGGACATTTTGCGCCACGTCGGAATATGCTTCCTTTATCACGGGCGCTTCTACGGAAAGACTTGACGCGGCGGCACTGAAGAAGCGATTGTTGAAATCAACGACATTGCGTTGCGAGCGATAATTGGTATCGAGGCTCTTCACCCGCACTGTGTCTGGATAGTTGGTCTCATTCAGCCCCTGCAGCAACTGCCAATCGCCATTGCGCCACCGGTAAATGCTCTGCTTCACGTCGCCCACGATGAGGCTGCCCGACTGGTGTGAGATGCAATCGTCGAGAAGCACCTTGAAATTGTCCCACTGCACGGTTGAAGTGTCTTGGAACTCGTCTATCATGATATAGCGCAACTGTCCGCCTATCTTCTCATAGATAAACGGCGAGTCTTGCTTGTCGATGAGGTCGTTGAGAAGTTTCTGGGTGTTTGACAGTGGATAGTCGTTGTTGTCGGCATTGATTCGGCTCACCTCATTCTCGATACGTCCGAGTAGTCGCAACTGATTGATGTTTTGCAAGGTGAGGGTCACGGAATTTACCGTGACTGCAGCCGCCTCGCGCTTTTCTTCCGCCTCCTCGATCAAGGGCTTCACAAATTCGCGGATGGCAACGGCCACAGGCTTGCCAACGTCAGCCTTCTTCACGAACTTGTCGGGATTCTCAAGTCCGGCTTGGACGAATGAGTTTGGCATCTTGGTTTTGTTGTCATTCACGAGGACGCCCTTCGCGAGATTCTCGAAATAGCCTGGGGCATTGCTGTGGCCATGCGAATAACACGAATCATCTATGCCATACCTTGTGGCAATCTCATCATATCTCTTGGCGAAAGCTGCCATTTCGTCGAGAGCCTTCACGCGCAACGTTCGCAGACGCGAGGTGTACTGCTTGAAGAATCCCGCGTCGTCCATGATGAGACGTAGCTGTTTTTGGTGGCTCTTGTAGAAATCGGTGAAGATGTTTCGTCCGAAGTCCTTGATGTGGCCAACGACGTTCCAGTTCTTGTCTTCCTCCATCCTCTCGCTGACGAAATCCATGATCCACGCAAGCAATGGGTCGTTGCCGCTGTCGATGTTGCTGATGATGTTGTCGACCGCCTGGCTCTCCACTTCCATATCGTTGAGCATGACCTTGAGGTTTGCCGTCAGCCCCAGCTCACGGGCAAGATTTCTAAGCACGCGTTGGAAGAAGCTGTCGATGGTCTCCACCCTGAAACGGTTATAGTCGTGCACAAGCAATGAGAGCGCGTCGCCCGCCCTGTTGCGGATGACGCGCTCTGTAAGGTCGGGGAACGACTTTCTCACATTATTATAATAGTCGTCAGCGTCGGGCAAGCCATTGGCTATGCCGTAGAGCTTTGACAAGATGCGCAACTTCATCTCCTGCGTGGCCTTGTTGGTAAAGGTCACGGCAAGGGTGTAGCAGTAGTTCATTGGGTCAGCAACGAGCAACTTGATGTACTCTACGGCAAGGGTGAACGTCTTTCCCGACCCCGCGCTCGCCTTGTATACGGTAAGGGGCGCGGTATTAATATGCACGAGCTATGATGACTTTATATTTAGCGTCGGCTCCGCTGACCATGTCTTTCATGCCTTCCACGTTTTGGTCGTAAGCGAAAGGTATGCAGCGTATAGTGGCCTGGGTGTCCTCCTTGATCTTGGCCTCAGTCTCGGCAGTGCCATCCCAAGGACAAAGGAAGAAGCCGCCATCCTTGACACGCTCCTTGAACTCATCGTAGTTGTCGCACTCATACACATGAGCGTCGCGATATGCCTTGGCCTTCTCGAATATGGCCTTCTGCATGTCGTCGAGAGTATTCTTAACGCGATCCACTATGCCGTCGAAGCTGACATTCTCCTTCTCCAGCGTGTCGCGGCGCATGATCTCGATGGTATTATTCTCGAGGTCGCGACCGCCCATGACAAGGCGCACTGGCACGCCCTTCAGCTCATAATCGGCAAACTTGAAGCCCGGACGCTTGTTGTCGGCATCGTCATACTTAACGCTGACACCCAAGGCGCGCAGCTCGTCGATGGCTGGCTGCAGCTTGGCCGTGATAGCCGCGAGCTGCTCGGCATTTTTGCTTATTGGCACGATGACGACCTGGATAGGAGCCAGACGCGGCGGAAGCACGAGACCGTTGTCGTCGGAGTGGACCATTATAAGCGCGCCCATGAGACGCGTGGAAACGCCCCACGACGTTGCCCA
>DJQL01000035.1:3891-4037 GCA_002437565.1 Prevotella sp. UBA6387 | reverse complement strand
CGTCCTGCATCATCGCCTCTATGGTGTACGTGTTCAACGCGCCGGCGAAACGCTCCGTAGGGCTCTTCACGCCTTGCAGCACGGGAACGTCCATCCAGTTTTCGGCGAAGTCGGCATAAACGTGAAGCATCTTCTGTGCCTCTGCC
>DJQL01000035.1:3645-3776 GCA_002437565.1 Prevotella sp. UBA6387 | reverse complement strand
CGTTGCACCACTGGTTGCACATGATTGGCAGGTCGCGCCAAGAATGTATCCAGTTCTTGTATGTGTGCCAAATCATAGTCTCCGATGTTGGGCGGATGACGAGCGGCTCGTCGAGTTTCGCGTCTTGATCC
>DJQL01000035.1:1767-3522 GCA_002437565.1 Prevotella sp. UBA6387 | reverse complement strand
ACAGGTATGAGCAATGGGAAGTAAGCGTTCTGCACGCCAGTCTCCTTGAACATCTTGTCGAGTTGTGCTTGCATCTTCTCCCAGATGGCATAGCCGTAGGGCTTGATTATCATACAACCACGTACTGGTGCCACCTCTGCCAGGTCGGCCTTCATCACCAAGTCGTTGTACCACTGACTGTAATTATCGGCACGCTTGGTCAATTGTTTCAGTTCTTTTGCCATAATTCTTCAATCATAGGGAAATCCCTACACGAGTGTAGGCGTTTCCGGAATGCGCAAATTTTATTTATGTTTAATTTTGCGGCAAAGTTAATAAAAAAAGATAGCATAAACGGCTTAACTGACAAAAAAAGGCTACCTTTGCATAAAGAAAAACAACATATAAACTACATTATCATCATGAAAAACACAAAGACTGTCGCACTCGGAATGTGCATGCTTACTATGGTTAGTGGATTCACATTCACAAGCTGCGCCACAAAGCAAGGCACTGGCACACTCATCGGCACTGGCGCCGGTGGCGCCTTAGGAGCTCTCGTCGGTGGACTCATCGGCCATGGCAAGGGAGCCGCTATCGGCACCGCAATAGGCGCGGCCGTCGGCGCAGGTGCCGGAACGCTCATTGGCCGCCACATGGACAAGGTGGCTGAGCAGGCCAAGCAGGTGGAGAACGCCAAGGTGGAGACCGTGACCGACTCTAACGGCTTGAAGGCCGTGAAAGTGACTTTCGACAATGGCATTCTCTTCAAGGTCGGCAAGTATGACTTGCAGAGTGGCGCCGTGAAGGACTTGACACAGTTCTCTAACGTGCTGAAGAACAACTCCACTTGCTCTGTAGACATTCAGGGCTACGCTTCTTCCGACGGTTCCGACGAAGTGAACCTCAAGCTCTCACAGAACCGCGCCAACGCCGTGAAGAACTTCCTCGTGAACAATTGCGCCGTACCTTCTTCGCAGATCAAGAATGCCGTTGGCTATGGCGAGACAAACCTCATCACCAACGCCGACGGCACCGAGAACCGCGCCGCGAGCCGTCGTGTGGAGGTATATCTCTACGCTTCACAGGAAATGGTTGATGCCGCAAACAACGGCACTTTGAAATAATGCGTCTTTTCAAGATAATCACACGATGGGTGGTGGGGGCATTTTTTGCCTCCACCATTCTTGCTGTCATAGCCTACCGTTTCATTCCGGTTTACATCACGCCATTGATGGTGATAAGATGCTTCCAAAACGGATCGCTCACCATACACCACCACTGGATTTCGCTCGACAAGATGTCGGCGCACATGCCCGTGGCTGTCATGGCAAGCGAGGACTCCAGGTTCCTACTGCACCATGGCTTCGATTTCAACGCCATAGGTCAAGCGGCAAAAAACAACCTGAGAGGCGGAAAGAAGCACGGAGCCAGCACCATATCGCAACAGACGGCGAAAAATGTATTTCTCTGGCCAGGACGCTCATGGGTGAGAAAAGGCTTTGAGGTTTATTTCACCGCGCTCATGGAACTGTTTTGGAGCAAGCAACGCATCATGGAGGTGTATCTCAACTCCATCGAGATGGGTCCGAGCATCTATGGTGTAGACGCGTGCGCGGAATTGAACTTCGGCAAGAAGGCCGACGAATTGTCACGGGCCGACTGCGCGCTGATTGCCGCCACGTTGCCCAATCCACGAAAGTTCTCATCCAAATACCCAAGCCAGTATATGCGCAAGCGCCAAAGGCAGATCATGGCAAACATGCGCTACATCCC
>DJQL01000035.1:0-1614 GCA_002437565.1 Prevotella sp. UBA6387 | reverse complement strand
GGCTTCACGCTTGAATCGCATCGCCTTTACGCTTGAATCGCGATGCCTTTACGCCGTAATCGCGACGGCCTCCCGGCACATTCATCTTACAAGCTGATAATCAACACCTTAAGTTATCTCTCCATAAATGCAGACAGACGAAAACATCCTCTCCCAACTCAACACTGCCCAACAGCAAGCCGTGACATATTGCGACTCGCCACAACTCGTCATCGCCGGAGCAGGCTCTGGCAAGACACGAGTGCTCACGTTCAAGATTGCCTACCTGCTAAGCCATTACAGTCTAAAACCATGGAACATCCTCGCGCTGACGTTCACCAACAAGGCAGCAAGGGAAATGAAAGAGCGCATAGCGAGCATCGTGGGCGAAGAGAGGGCGAGATACCTACAGATGGGAACGTTTCACTCTGTCTTCTCGCACATCTTGCGCATTGAGGCCCAAGCGATAGGATATACATCCGACTTCACCATCTACGACGAGACTGACTCGCGCTCGCTCATAAAAAACATCATCAAGCAGATGGGACTTGACGACAAGACCTATAAGCCCGCCACCGTGCACGCGGCCATATCAATGTCGAAAAACCACCTCTGTGGGCCAGCACAATATGCTGAGGATGGAGAGAACCTGCAGCGCGACAAAAGGCGCAACATGCCGGAAACCAACAAGATCTTCATGGCATACCAGCAACGCCTGAGGCAAGCCAATGCGATGGATTTCGACGACCTGCTGACTGAAACTTTTCGCTTGCTGAAAGAACATGAGGACATAAGGCAGAAATACGCCAGAAGGTTTGAATATGTCTTGGTGGATGAGTATCAAGACACAAACTATGCCCAGCAAATGATAGTGGAATTGCTCACCAAGGACAATCCGCACGTCTGCGTGGTGGGCGACGACTATCAGAGCATTTACGCCTTCCGTGGCGCCAACATTGGCAACATATTGAAGTTCAACAAGGTCTATCCCACGGCAAGACTATTCAAGCTGGAGCGAAACTACCGATCCACAAAGAACATCGTGGCGGCAGCCAACTCGCTGATGAAGCACAACCGCAGCCAGATTGACAAGGACGTGTATAGCGAGAACGCCGACGGCGACAAGGTGACGGTCTACGAGACCATCTCCGACAAGCGCGAGGCAAGCATTGTGTGCAGGGAGATAAAGCGCCTGGTCAAGGAAGAGCAATTGAAATATAGCGACATCGCCATCCTCTACCGCACCAACGCCCAGAGCCGCACGTTCGAGGAGGAGATGCGAAAGCCCGATGTGGGCATGGGTGCCCACTACCGTATCTACGGTGGGCTGAGCTTCTACCAGCGCAAGGAAATCAAGGACATCATAGCGTATTACAGGCTTGTGGTGAACCCGGATGACGAAGAGGCTTTTCGCAGGGTCATCAATTATCCAGCGCGTGGCATCGGCAACACCACGATAATGAAAATCGCGGCAGTGGCAGAGCAAGATGGTGCCAGCCTGTGGGAGGTGATTTCGCATCCGGCTGAACACTCCCTCGACGTGAACAAGGGCACTATGGCCAAGCTCCTTGGCTTCCGTGAGCTTATAGCGTCTTTTATAAACGAGGCAACGGAAAAAGACGCCTTGAAGCTCGG
>DJQL01000089.1:34143-36396 GCA_002437565.1 Prevotella sp. UBA6387 | reverse complement strand
ATTAGGCAGAGCGACTTGAGCACGTCTGTCCAGATAACCGACTGCACGCCCCCTCGATAAGTATATACCCAAACAAGGAGAACCGTGACCAGCACATTCAGCAGAAAAGGCAGATGGAACGGTTCGAATACAAGCAACTGAAGGGTAAGGCACACAAGAAAGAGCCTGACGGAAGCGCCAAGCATCTTTGAGATGAAGAAGAACCAGGCACCGGTCTTATGCGACCGCGCGCCGAACCTGTCTTCCAGATATTGGTACACCGACACCAAGTTCATCTTATAGAACAGAGGCACCAGGACAAACGCTATGATGAACTGGCCCACGACAAACCCCATCACCATCTGAAGATAAGAGAAACCCTTATCTGCCACCATGCCAGGCACAGACACGAATGTCACGCCCGACAGGAATGAGCCCATCGTGGCTATGGCCACGAGAAACCACGGTTGCTTTCTTCCTCCGAGGAAGAAGCCTTGGTTGTCGGTTTTTCTTCCTGCCAGCCACGACACGGTGAAGAGTAGTACGAAATAGGCTATTATGGTTATCGCTACGGTTATTGGGCTCATGAGGCTTTTCTATGTTAATTGGTGTTATTGTCAGGTCATGTCAAAGGCTTACTTTCACTTTCTTCGCCTTGCTCTCGTTTGACATCCTGTCAAGGGCTGTAACGAGATAAGTATACTTTGTACGGCCCTTTGCGTATGGCAGTTTATAGAAAGTGTCAGTAGTAATGGTGACTATCTTCGAAGGATCTTCGGTGTTCACCTTCTCACCCTTTGAGAAACGATATACCACATATTGTCTTGCCACGTCGCCCCAATGCTTGCCTCGCGGCACAGACCAGAAGAGTATGTAGCCATCGCGTGTCCACACCGCTTTCACCTTGCGAGGCTTCTTTGGACGCTTGCTGTCTATGAAAGGCATGAGAGGTTGCAAGGCAGGGTATTTCCAATATGCCGTGCGCAACACGGATCCATAATTGCCCACGTTGTCCTCCACGGCCTGCGCATACCATAGCACGGTGCCTTGAACGTGTCGCGATGACCGATGGAGCTGGTGCTTTGCCGGCATCTGGTTGATGTTGGGATTGTCGAGGTCTGTTGACTTCGCCGTGCCGATGACATTCTCACCAATATACAACAGACGGTTGGCCGCATGCTTGTCCCACCAGTTTATGAGGGTCTTATAATCAGCTGCGCGATTGCCTATGTCCCAATAGAGCTGTGGCACACAGTAGTCTACCCAGCCATTGTTGACCCAAAGCAGGACATCGGCATAAAGGTCATCATAGTTTTGAAGTCCATTTGTAGCAGAGCCATTCTTTGGGTCACTGCCTTGGTTGCGGTAAATCCCGAACGGAGACACGCCAAACTTCACCCAAGGCTTACGCTTGTGGATTGTCTCATCCAGCTGCTTGACGAAACGGTTTACGTTGTCGCGTCGCCAGTCGCCTATGTTCCTGAATCCCCGTGGATTGGCGCGAAAGAGATTCTCGTCGGGTATGCTTTCGCCTGCCACGGGATAGGGATAGAAATAATCGTCGATATGAAGTCCGTCAATGTCGTAACGGCTCACGATGTCGTCTACAACCTTGCAGGTGTAGTCTGCCGCGGCTTTAACAGCAGGGTTCAAAATGAGTTGCCCACCATAAGAGAAGGTCCAATTCGGATGCTGTATAGCGACATGGTTATTGGCGAGCGATGCCGTTCCCTTAGTCTTGGCCCGAAAGGGGTTAATCCATGCATGAAGCTCCATTCCACGACGATGACATTGGTCTATCATCCACTGCAGCGGATCCCAATAAGGACTGGGGGCTTTACCTTGTCGCCCACTGAGATAGCGGCTCCATGGCTCATAATCGCTTTGATAAAGGGCGTCGCACTCCGGGCGCACTTGGAAGATGATGGCGTTCACGCCATCTGCTTTCAACACGTCAAGTTGCCTGCTAAGTTTTTGCTGCATAACCTGTGTAGACAAACCTTGAAACTGCCCGTTGACGGCCTGAATCCACGCGCCACGAAACTCTCGCTTTTGAGCGAACGAGCCTAAAACTGACAACAACAGTATCGCTATAAAATAGAATCGTTTCATAATGACCACAAAGTTACAAAAAATAAGGGCTTGAACAATATGTTCAAGCCCTTATTTTATTCAGTTTGTTTGAAAAACTTTGCCGTTACGTCCTATTTGAAACCTTTTGCATCAGAATCTGTATCCAATCGTAAACAAAGCCTGATGACGGTTTACGCTTAC
>DJQL01000089.1:15312-34053 GCA_002437565.1 Prevotella sp. UBA6387 | reverse complement strand
CTATACTGATAGGCCACGTCGGCGAAGAACTTGTTGAAAGTAAAGCCTATGCCGCACGTGAATCGATTTGTCGCTTTCCAGTTGGTATAATCGGCAGATGTGGCATACCCCACGCCAGGTGATTGAAGCGAACCGTCACGATATGCCTTGTCGTTGAATTGCGGCGACATATAGTTGTAACCCACGCGAAGTGCCAACTGAGGCATTGGCTTGTACTCCAATCCAACCTTCAACAAGTGAACGCTCTTAAGGTTCAACTCCGTGTCATTGTTCATAGCCTCATCCGAACTGCTGTTGGAATAGTAACTTCCTGTCCAGTCGTCATAGTATGTCGTGCCATCATTTATGCGATTGTCAATGGCTCCGTATTTCTGATACTCATACGTTACGCCCATGGCAAGATTATTGCCAAAAGTGTTGCCCAAGCTCACGCCAAACTTCCAAGGCGTATAAACCTTATAGTCGTAATCGCTTGAATTGCCCGTCTCGTTGTCGTTATTTACAGGATATAAGGTAAGATCATAAGCACCACGCATGGTCAAATCGTAGAACACGGGTGTGTTGACATACAGGCCAATACGGAAAGGTGACTCGGCAATGGGACGGAATATTGCGCCAAACTTGACATCAAAGCCAGTACCGTCAATCTTCAGCTGCTCATAATTGTCAGACAGCGCACCTGCGGCATCATTCTCAGCATAGAGCTTATTGCTGCGGTAGTTCACGTCGTGCAAACCAAACGTCACGCCAAGAAACACCCGGTCATTGATGTTTCCACTTATGTTGAAGTCATACTCGCCAATATAACCATATTCGTGCTGGCCGAAAGCGTAAGACGTGGCATTGTAATATGTCATTCCATCCTTGTCGTTCGCGAGTAATTGGGCGTAACTGTCGTCCACGGCGTTCCATGCCATGCTTCCCTTCTGTGCTAAACCATTTGCGTATTTCGCGGCGCTGAGCTTGTTGAGAGAAGCGTTGCTAAGCGAACCACTCGTGGAAAGAATTTGGTCGAAATTGCGACTTTTGTGGTAGTTGAAACCAAGGTTGAGCCAAGAACTGCGCCCAGTTCTCGATGCCCACACAAATCCTATTTGGTCGAAGCTGGCATTCGTGGCATCGCCCTTGAAGTCCAACCCTTTGTTTTTCTTGGAGTTATCGCCTGTCTGAGAGATAAGACCACCAGAGATGGCAATCTGTGATTTACGGAAAAGTCCAATACCAGCAGGGTTAGACTGCATAGTTGACAAATCAGCGCCTAAGGCTTCCATGGCACCGCCCATACCTACGTAGCGAGCAGTGCCGTTGAGCTCATTCTCCATCAGTTTGGTATCTTGATATGTCTCTTGAGCCGACGCGGACATGGAAACCAGTCCTGCAGCGGCGAGCAAAAGAAAACACTTTGATTTCATGTTATTTACGTTTTAAGTTTACATATATTGCATCACAACATCAGCTGTTCAGCGTCTTCCGCCACCGAAGTGACCACCGCCACCTCCAAAGCTGCCACCAGAGCGTCCGCCACCGAAACTACCGCCACCGAAAGAGCCTGTACTGCTGCCGCCAAAGCCTCCGAAAGAGCGTGTTCCATAAGAGTTGTTGTTGAATGTCCGGTTGTTGTCATAGCCGCGGTTGCCCATGGAGCGTGAGCCAAACGAGCGGTTTCCGGCACTGCGAGACGTGTAACCACCGAAAGAGCGATTGCCATTGGTCGAGTTACCATAGCTTCTGCCCGCAGTCCAAGTGCGCTGGCCAGTATAGCCACCAGAGTGCATGCCACCGTTGTTGACTATTACGCCACCACCCCAGTAAGGATAGTTCCAGCCATACCAACCATAACGGTAAGGCCAACCCCAACCGTAGTAGCCATAGTAGTATGGATTGTACCAGCCGGCATAGCCATAATACCAAGGATCATACCAACCGCCATACCATCCCGCATACCAAGGATTATACCAAGAGCCGTACCATCCGTATGGCCCATAGAAATTATCATAGAACCACGGGTCGTAGAATCCGTCCCAACGTGACATGCGACGTGTATAAGTGTAGTCGTCACCATTGTCAAACTTGGCACTACCAGGGTATACGTAAGCCGTGTCTACCATTGACGAGTCACGATAAACACCATTTCCTGACATGAAGGTGATGATGTCATTGCCCAACGAGTCGTTGCCTATCTTCTGGTAATAACTGCTGAGCCTACCGTAACGGTTGTATTCGTCGACCCCACGCTTACTGCCGCAATAATAGGTTTGCTTCTCCTTCTTAGGAGTGGCAACATTCTTACTCGGAGTAAAGTAAACGTCGTCTTGCGCCATCGATGCCAGCGGCATCGCCCCCGCAAGAACTAATAGCATCAATAACTTTCTCATATCTTTACTTTTAAATATTTGTTCTTCGTGTGTGCTCTTATTTTCTATTGTGCAAATTTAATGCCTATTCTATTGCAAATTTACGGAAAAACCCTAACCCTTGGTAGGTTTTCCCCTATTTTTTTTACTTTTGCATTCATATTTATATTACATTTTCATTTGATTACACAACTATTATGGAATATTTAGAGGCTGAGTTCATCATTACGTGCCCTAACGGTCTTTTACAGACAGCGCGTGACCTTTTGGCAGATGCCGCAGCCACTGCGGGATTTGAGTCGTTTGAAGACACCGACAAGGGTATGCGGGGATATGTTCAAACAGCCCTGTTCAATGAAAGGGAACTCAAATCGCAATTGAGCGACTTCCCTTTACAAGGCTGCAAGGTCTCGTACACCATAAGGCAGGCTGAAAACAAAGATTGGAACCAAACTTGGGAAGACAATGGCTTCGCCCCAATAGATATCGACGACGGTAAGCTGACTGTGGTTGACGCAAACCACTGCGACAATGTTTCACCGACCGAGAATGGCAAAGTCGTCAGGATTGACGCCAAGTTGGCATTTGGCACTGGCACACATGAGACTACACAAATGATAATCTCTACGCTTATTAACCTCAACGATTCCGAAGAATCACCACTCAAGGGGTTGCGAGTGCTCGACTGCGGATGCGGCACTGGCATTCTCGGCATTGCCTCGTCAAGGCTTGGCGCAAGTGAAGTCATAGGATATGACATAGACGAGTGGAGCGTGAAAAACACATTGCACAATGCCAAGCTCAACAATACGGATAACATCAAGGCCTTGTTGGGCGACGCATCTGTCGTAAAGACCATTAAAGGCCAATTCGACATAGTGCTTGCCAACATCAATCGCAATATCTTGCTCAATGACATGGCTGTGATGAGAAGCAAGATGGCTCTAAACGCAATTCTAATACTCAGTGGTTTTTACGAGGATGACGTGCCAATGCTTGTGGCTAAGGCCAAATCGCTTGACCTTAGCCTTATGAGGCAAAAAGTCAAAGGCAATTGGAGATGCCTCGTGTTCAAGGCTCTTTAACAATCAACCACAGTCAGAATGTCGCCATCTACTTTAAAGTGGATGTCACGACCGTCAAACGGCATTCCGTAAACACGTGATGAGTCGTGCTGGTAATGTGGGCGAGGGTCAAGTTCGAGAGTCTTGCGAAGCATCTCCGTGCGTCTGGCACCCAAAAGCCGTGCCTTGTCTTCTGGTATAACGACTTGTAGGCTCTTGATTGGATTGTTGTCTACAAATCCTGACCTTACGCCCACATGACTGTCCGCGTAGGCAATGTATGGCTTTATGTCATAGATTGGAGTCCCATCCATAAGATCAGCGCCAAGAACGTGAAGCACCGCCCCCTCCTTGGTGCTCCACTCTACGCTTTTTAACCTTACGGAAGACAAACCCAATGGGTTTGGCCTAAATGGTGAGCGCGTGGCAAATACGCCCATGCGAGTGTTACCGCCAAGCAATGGCGGCCTCACCGTGAGGCCGTTGGCTGAGTGCTTGTTGGCACTAAAGCCCCAAATGAGCCAAAGGTAGTCAAACGCCTCAATGCCACGCAGAGCATCGTCAGAACGATACGCCTCCGTGAAGACTATCGTCCCTTCCAACTCAGGCACGAGCCCGCTCTGCTTTGGTATGCCAAACTTCGACGTGAACGGAGAACGGAAAAACGCTACTGGCTTTATCTCCATATCAGAAAGAAAATCGAGTGAAAAATGCCATGACAAGCATTGACAGTGTCTCTACGCCGCAAACCACCGCTGGCGTGTAGAGCTTGCAAGGGTTGGCTTTAGGATGAAATTGCTGGGCATACTTGCGAAGATAGTGCTGGAACAAATAATAAATGATGCTTGCGTTTACCAATCCGACAAGCATTCCACATAATACGTCACCAAAATAGTGTACGCCAAGGTAGACACGCGACCAACACATCACCAACGCCCACGCTGCCAGGACATACGACAATAGGCCACGACGGAAGACGTAGGAGACAAAGAAGAACGCCCCCCAACAGTTTGCCGCATGAGCAGACGGAAAACCGTATCTTCCGCCTCGATAACCATCCACGACATGAATCAGTGGAGATATTGGGTTGTCAAGATTCGCCGGGCGCAAGCGGTAAATCAATGGGCGGATGCCCGTAGAGACAACCTGGTCGCAAAACGTAATCAATATCACGACAACCAAAAGATTGCATATGACAGCCTTTATAGAGAAATTGCGCACCATGACAATGAAAATGCTCAAGTAAAGCGGTATCCAAATGAAACGGCCAGAGTACATCATCATGAAGTTGTCAAGATAGCCACAATGAAAGCCATTGATGGCTAACGTGACAGACGTGTCCCACTTCAAGAGCGTGTCCAGCAACGACACAAGCATAGCTGAAACCATAATTATCTTACTTACCTTTTAGCTATATCATCGAATAACACCTGAAGCAAAGCCTTACCGTATTCAAGGTTCATGCCCTTCTTCTTGCCGCTGTCGTACACGACCTTTTGCTGTGTGTTATCGTAGATTAAAGTGTTATCATCAGTAATCATCCCTATGCCATCGTTTGGCAAGAAAAACGCGAAATGGTTAATGGCAGGGTTCATCATGTCCTTGCTGAATATCATGTCGCCATGCCTGACACCCAACTGCGACAGCAGTGTCGCGGCAATGTCTTGCTGCGAGCCGTATGTGTCAATGATCATTGGTCGCATTATGGCGCCGCCCGTCCAAATCAATGGGACGTGGTATCTCCATGGCTTGAAATTGTCTGGACGCTCTGGCCATGCGCCAAGATGGTCTGGCACGAGTATCACGAGACTATTATTCCACTTCTTGGTGCGCTTGAGAGATTCCACGAATCCACCTACGCTACTGTCAGCATATGCAAAGGCGTTGAGGATCTTGTTTTTCAAGCGATGGTAAGGCACATCGAAAGGCTCGTGTGAGCTTGATGTCTGGATGACAGTCAACCGAGGCTTGCCATTGTCGGGTATTGCACGCAAATCATGCTCAACTCGTTTTATGAGTAGGTGGTCGGGCACTCCCCACTTGCTTAGTCGCTCGCTTACCGGGAAGTCAACGTCCTCCGTGATGTGCTTGAACCCTTGATTGATGAGAAACGATCGCATATTGGTGAAGTCAGCGTCACCTCCGTAATAATAATACGTGTCGTAGCCCTCTTTTTCAAGATGTGTTGCTATCGATGGCATGTTAGCCGTTTTTCTTGGAAATTTCATCAAGCTCACGGTAGCTGGCGCAGGATAACCTTGCAACACCGAAACGAGACCACGATCGGTTCGGAAACTGTTAGCGTAGAACCGATTGAAATATATGCCTTCACGCTTCAGCCTGTTTATATTTGGAGTGACACCACGCACGTTTGTCACCGAGTCGGAGAAGCTTTCCATTATGACGATATACACGTCGGGCTTTTTCACGCAGGGGCGGAGTAGACGCACGATGCTATCCTGTGGTGCCTCATGGTACAATTGGCGGTAGATGTATTGTGCCTTGGCATCGTCCATGAAGCGGTATTGCTTTGAGAAGTTCTCATTGTGTGAAACGCTTTCCATAAAAGACAGAAGTGGGTTCACAGCCGCATGGTTGAGCTCTTGAACTGATGAGAAATAAGCTCTTCCCGAATTCATTGTTGACACCGTGACACCACCACGGATAGGTAAAAACAACAACGTGGTGAGAATAAGCAATGGAACCCATTGCAAGCTACCAGATTTCTGCACGAACACGTCCCCACCCCATTTACGCCAAAGCAGATGGAACGACAAAAGGATGACAGCCACGCAGATGACAAAGACGACAATTCCAAGAAGGGCTTGCCACCAAACCACGCTTGCCATTGCCGATGTGGGTGAAGAGAATATGAAGAACAAGGGGGTTGAGTCGAGGGGGTAGCCCCAATACCCATAAAGGGCAGCATTGGCTACAAAAGAAAGCGACACTACAATGGCTCCTATCAGAGTCCAGCCTCCAACTACCATCATCATCACACGACTGGCTTTCGACAGGTGCAGTTCCTTTATGGGCAATCCACTTACCAACAAGACCAAAGCCGGAATAGCTGTGAGATAGCCCGCCATGGACATATCGAGAGGCAAGCCATGCCACACCACGTCTAAAAGATTGGCAAAACCACCATAGATTAGCAAGAACAGTGGTTTTTGTAGCACAAAGAAAAGTGCCCACAACAAGAAAGTGGACACCAAGAGCATGATTTTTTTTCTCATCTTAGGCAAAGACTTATTCTTTCAGCCTGTCAAACCCATTCCATGGAAATTTCTGCCCGTCTTTGGTAAGCTCGAACCAAGGCTCCTCGTCGCTAAGGGATATGTCTTCATAGTCAAACGGAAGCACTATGGTGTCATGGCCGTCTGGAAGCACCAATCCCATTTTGCCATCCTTCTCGGCTATAACAGGCATGGAAACAAGGTCATCTACATATACAAACGGAGTGCGCAAGAAGTCGTATCTCGGGTGAATAAGTACAGTGCCATCAAAATCCTTTATGCCATACTTGCCATTGTCCTCAAACACCTCGTGAAACCTCACGTATTTTTTCTTCATGCGATTCTCGTAGAAGTTCATAGTTTCCTCATCGGCAACCATCCTTATGAAATAGTTGTACGAATCGCAGAAGTTAGCCATGGAGCGAGCTATGAGCATTCTCCAATCGAGATTGGCAATAACCTTTCGGTTGAGGTCTATGTATTTAGCCATGACACGCTCGCGTTCTGGGATGGGGAGAGCCTCCACTTGCCGCTCAACCTTTTCAAGCATCGACATTGAGCCGCGTGCCTTGATGTAACGGTGGATTTGCCGTCCCATCTCTCCGGCAAAGAACTTGTCCACTTGCTTAAGCTCTATTTCGTCACGAAATATACCATCAATCGCCATATCCAACTTGTGTTTAACGTTTTTTTATTGTCTCTTCTGCAAATTTACAAACAATGATTGTAATACCCAAAAAAAACATCATTTTATGTTATCGTCTGAATTGACTTAAAGCATAATGGCGCGACTTCCATTTCCGGAATATCGCGCCATTACCATTAAGGCCGTTGACCATCTGTGGCCACTATCCTTTCATGAGGAGCATACCAATATGGTTATTTATAAGCTTCTATTTCAGACACATGTACATAAGGGTACGAGCTGTAGAATGACATGATCGGGTCTACCCTCAAATACTTAGTCCTCACTGGGCTATACAATTCTGCTATCAATGGCTTTGTGCCGTCTGGTGTTGTCTGCCACTGCACGGTGCCTATGCTTGTCCAGTTCTCACCGTCATTGCTGCTGAACAGCTCATAGCTCTTTGGGGAATAGTTGAGATAGTAACCTGTCCTTGGATAAACTGCCACGGCGCTGACCTCCGTTTCCTCATCAAGGGTGACGCTCCATCCGCCATAACCCACATACGAATATGTTGAGTTAGCCATTGAGCCATCAGTGAGCTTTGCCGTGTCATCTCTCTTATAACCCATGTTTAGAATCTTGGCGATGTTTAGCTTCGTCTTGTCTTCTATCGAGCCAACCGACTTTAGAGCATTATACGAATAAGACACATAAGCGCTAATGCTGTTCAGGTTTGTGCTTATCTTGGCGTCACCCTTCACTTCCTTAATGGCAAATGTCAACTTGCCAGTGTCGCCAGCCGACAAGGACTTGGCAGCGTCGTTGTCCTGAAGTTTGGCCACGATTGGCTCGCTCGACCTCTGGCTACCCTTGGGTATTGTAACCGTGCCTCGCTCCATTACGAACGCGTCAGCAGGAATTGCCTTGAAATCTCCAAGATTCTCTGCCGTCTTTTCCGCGTCAGGGGCAACCGTAACGGTAATGTCCTCTTCTGCAGCGCGCGTCAAGTTCACATAGAACTCCACACTATAGTCTGGCATGTCGTAGCCCACTGGGGTTTGCACGACCTCTGTGCCATCGCTCTGTTGCACCGCGTCGTTTGCGTAGATATATGCCTTTATGCTCTCGTAGTCCTCTTCTTCGGTCGGGAAAAGGCTGTCGCCAAATTCCTTGCTGTCGCTGCAAGCCACGAGAAATGGCATGGTCGCGAGCATCAAGACTGGCAATGTTATGCTTTTGAAAAATGATTTCATTGTCTCTTTGGTTTTTAAAAAGTTGTTATTTACCGTCGATGCGCACGTTTGGCGTCCATGTGGGTTCGCCGTTTGTCGTCTTGCAGATATTGCCATGGCCAGTAGCGTCGGTGAACTCGTCGCCCTTGCCCTCGTCCATCTTCCAATATGCCTCAAGGCCGTCGGAATGTGGGTCAAGCACATACATATTGTTGGAAATCTCCGCCTGAGAACGAGCCTTGGTCCAGAAGCGAAGCTCCGAGTACATGGCATCGGCTAAGAAATAAGATCCTGAGCTTGCGATGCTCATGTTGTCCACGCCGACGATTTTCCCGCCGAGGTCCATGGAGTTGTCAAGCACGCCATTCACATAAAGGTATAGCTTGGTGCCCGTACACACGAAAGCCAGGTGATACCATGTGTTCTGGTTGAACAGCATGTTGGAGTTCATCTGCGAGCCTTGCGTCTTTATCTGCAAACGGTTGCCCTCGATAGGTGCGTCGCCGAAGCGGATGTAAATCTCACCGTCGTGACCGTCATTGCCCGAAGCCGCGAATATAGCTTGGTTGTTGCCTTGTCCGACAGCCGTCATGAGGACAGACATGTTGATGTTCATCTCCACTGTCCATTCCTTCAAGTCGTACGACTGGCGCAACTGCATCTTTGCGTAATTGCTGCTGTTGAGTGTCGGCACGGCCTGGTATATTACCTGGTCGAGCACGTAGATTATCGAGCCACCAGAGGCGAGCACGTCAGTCCCGTCATTGCTTGTTATCTTCAACGGAATGGCGTATTTCTTTCCGCTTGCTTTCAGCTCTGCCGAGAACGGCTTAACCGTGAGGTTCACTGGGCTTGAAGAAGCGTTGCCCTCGCTGACAGTTGCCTTGTTGTCTGAAAGCGTGTATTGGTCAGCCGGCAGCACCTCGTAGGTGGTGGAGTTGAGCTTGTTGTATTGCGCGAGCGCGGCCTCGTCCACCGATATGCTGAACGTATGATCCTTTGTGGCTGGCGACGACATGCTCACGTTCAGTTCCGTAGACACCGCGTCAGTGCCTACGGTTATCTTCTTTGCCGTGTTGCCGTTTGTGTTGGTTTGGGCTATGTATGCCTGGTTTTCAAGCACGTCATATTTTGCGTCGTCGCATGACACGAGCAGCATGGCGCATGCCGCAGTGCATCCCAACAACAATTTTGATATATTCATCTTCATGGTGTTTTAATGTTTTTTGTTGAGTTGTAGACATCGTTACTTTACAGATGGGTTTTGTATCTGTATTGACTGGCGCAACCAGGGGTATGTTACCGACTTGCCCGATACCGAATACTCATACTCCATGTGGTACGAGCCGCATCCGCCTTTTTGCACGGTCTTGCCGTCAATGATTGGTTTCCACTCTGCCATGCCTATAAGACTTGGCACCTTGCGCCCGTCGCGCGTGGTGTGAGTCACACCGCCAGCCTTGGCATAGTTCTCGAAGTTTTCGGTCACGATGTACTTCTTTGCCACTTCCTCGGCAGTGAGCTTATCGTCGTCGTTCTCGGCACGTGCGAAGTTGTTGACAGTCGAGTTCAAGCGGCTGTCAAGGTCGGCGTAAGAGCCACAGCTATATGCCTGCACTATGAAGTAGTCGAAATAGCGTCCGTAGTTGCTGTTCACGCTTTGTGGCTCGCCATCTATTACGAACAAGCGACCCGTGCCCGACTTGGGTCCTATGCGCTTCGACATCTCGTCTATGAATATGGCCTCGGCCTCGGCCTGCCCGGCTATGTTTCCTGGAGATCCGTAGTGGGGCTCGTAGTCCCAGTCGAAACCGTCATAGCCATACTTGTCTATGGAGTCGCACAGGGCGTTGGCATACTTGCGTATTGCCTTTTCCTTGGCGGCAGCCACTTCCTCGGCAGAAGCGTCGGCAGCTGTCTTGTATCCCCAAAAGTCGGCTGGGTCTTCGCCAGCTGGCGTGAGCTGTGTGCCTATGTTGTCCACGATGAAGCACAATAGGGCGCGGGTGCCTTTCACTTCTTGCACTTGCTTCAAGTCGGTCTTGCGCTCCGCGGAGAGGTTGAAGGCGTTACCCCATATCGACACGAAGTCAACAGAGTCTGGCAGACCTTGCAACGTGTTCTCAAGCGAGAGACCGACTCCGACCCAGTTGCCGAACCATCCGAAAGCCACCTCATGGTCGCTTTTCTTGTATTCGCGCAACTGTTTGTAGTAAGCCTCCGACTTGTTGGTATGTGTCAGGTCGGTAGGGTTCTTTATCTCGGTGTCTGTCCAATCACCACACGAGGCTATGAAGCCAAGCATCGTGACAAGGGCAAACATGTATATGAACGTCTTTTTCATTATTGTCAATTATTTTAATGAGGTTTGGTTTCTTTTACTTTTTTTGCCACCACATCTTTGTCTCATAGTTGTCGGCTCCGCCGTTGAGCTGCAAGGCCTTGCTATAGTTGGCTGCGTTGTTTATCGACTCTCCGCTTGGGTAAGGCACGCGGTTCGCCACCTGATAGGCTGAACCGTTGGACTGTGCCACGTCAAACACCTTAGGATAACCTGTGCGGCGTATCTCACACCAAGCCTCATGGCCGTTCGGGAAGAGTGCTATCCACTTCTGCGTGATCAGGCGCTCGAGTTTCTTTTCGGCTGACGCGTTGTCGTCCCACTTGATTGTTATGTCGCTGACATGGCTCATTGAGCGTCCGTATCCGCCATCGGCATCTTGATAGTCGGCCTGGATGCTTGTGTCGTCGGCCAAGTAAGAGTCGGCGCTGCCAGCCCCCCACTGCTCAAACGACAGGCGTACGCCCTCGTCATACAGTTCCTCTGCTGTGCCGCCCATGCCGCTCCAGCCTGCCAGGGCACCCTCGGCTCGGCAGAAAGCCATCTCGGAGGCGGTCATCCACACGCCCTTGTCGGTTTGTGACACATTGGCAGCTGAGTAGAGTTGATCGGCCGTGGTCTTGTTGCCAATGGCGGCTCCCGCCAAGCAACCTATTACCTTGCGCGAGCCCTCGGTGGCTGTAGCATTGAAGTATTTGAGGACGCGTGGGTCGTTGTATCCGTTCATGTAAGTGTCGATGTCGGCGCAAGCACGTGAGTCGCCCCACTCTACCGATGTCTTGTACAGGCCGTTGGGGGTATATGTGATGGCCAGGTTGTCGTCGTTGCTTGTCATCACGCCAGCGGCCACGGCCTCTTCGCCACATTGCTTTGCAAAAGCTGGGTCAGCGAAACGCATGCGTATGGCCATGCGCAGCTTCAGGGAGTTGGCAAACTTGAGCCACTTGGCAAACTTGCCATTGTAGCAGTTGTCGTAGTCGGCGTTGACGGTAAGGTCAGGGTTGGCGGCCACCATTGGCTGCAGCACGGCGATGGCATTGTTCAGGTCAGCGATGAGTGCCTTGTATATTTCCTCTTGCGAACTGTATTCCTGCGAGTCGTCGGTGAGCCCGGCTGGGAACGCGCCGTAAACGTCGGTGAAATACTGGAAGCACTGGGCGCGCAATATCAAGGCCCAAGCATAGTTTATGCCCTCGCCACCGGTGAGTTTCTCAACCTCCTGAAAAGCCGACACCACCTTGGGTCGCATGTCATTGAACGGGTAGCCCGCCCAACCGTTGGGCGCGTTGAAGCACGCGAAGTTGGAGCCATTCCATCCGTTGTTGGCGTATGTCATGAAGCGTCCTAAGTAGTTGCCGATGAGGTCGTAGTTCATCTGGTACGAGTTTTCTTGCTCTGGGAATGCCTGGTTCTGCAGTTGCACCAGGAAGGAGCCGCTGGCGAAGTTGTCGCGGTTGAGCTGCTCGCCGTCGATCTTGTTGCCAGGACGGTTGACATTCTCGAACCCATCGGTGCACGATGTCATCGCGCCTACACCCAACAGACACGACGCTCCGATAAGGAGCATGCCAGATATATTGGATAATTTGGTTTTCATAATGAATATATATAATAATGTGTGCTATGAATGAGAGAAAAAAGTGTGGTTTAGAAGTTCACCTTCACGCTGAAGCCCAATGAGCGTAGGCTTGGCTGCATGAAATAGTCGAGGCCCTGGTAGTAGGTGCCAGTCGACGCGGTAGACTCTGGGTCGAACGGTGCCTTGTTGTAAATCATGAAGAGGTTGCTGGCGGTGAGGCCTAACGTCACGCCAAGTTTGCCCACCAATGAGCGTGGCAAGGTGTAGCTGACGTGGGCTTCCTGCAAGCGCACGTTGGTGCCGCTGTACATATACTCCGACCATATCGGGTTGGTGCCGCCAACGACCGAATAGTAGTTTTCAGCCGTCATGGTGCCAAGGTTGACTGGTACGCCGCCGTTGTCGCGTGCCACAGCCGATGCCTTCGACACGCCGTAGCTGTCGAGCATGGCCTGCGTCTGCGACAATACGATACCACCCAGGCGCGCCGTGATGAGGAAGCCAAGGTTGATGCCCTTCCACGAGAACTCGTTGGAGAGCCCGATGTTTGCCTTTGGCAGCACTGAGCCGAGGAAACGCGGGTTGCCGCTTACGGTTTGCTTCACAGGCTTGCCGTCCTGGATGAGGATGTTGCCCTCTGCGTCGCGAGCGAAGTCGACGTATGAGTAGAGGTCGCCCATCGTGCCACCCTCGCGCAAGATGGTGGAGAGACCCTCAAGGCCGCCCTTTGATATGAGGTTCTTGCTGTCGTCAACGTCGCTGCCGAAGAGCTTGATGATCTTGTTCTGGTTAGCCGAGAACGTGAATGTCGGGTTCCACGTGAAGTCGCCCCATGTCTTATTGTAGCCGATAGAGAGCTCTATGCCTCGGTTGCGGATGTTACCCGTCTGCACGTATGCCTCGGTGTATCCGTCTACCTGGTAAGGAGCCGTAACGAGTTGTTTTTTTGTGTTCGACTGGTAAAGTGTCAAGTCGAACGTAAGGGCGTTGTTGAAGAAGCGCGCCGTGACACCTGCCTCCCAAGAGTTAGTGCGCTCGGGGAAAAACTCGTCAGGGAACTTGTATGTGACGGTGGTGTACTTGCCCGATGTCGGGTCATACTCATAGCGTGCCCCGGACGAGAGGTTGGTAGGAATGGCCGTACCCACCGACGCCCACGAGCCGCGCACCTTGAGATAGTTGATCCACTCTGGCATCTTGGCCATCTGCGAGATGACAGCCGACAAACCTACCGATGGGTAGAAGAACGACTCGTGAGATGTCCCGGCGAGCGCGGAATCCCAGTCGTTGCGTCCAGTGATGGTGAGGTAGAGCATTGAGCGCCAGCCCAACTCCACGTTGGCGAACATCGAGTTGATGTTGTGGCGGGTTTCGGCATAGATAGGGCGGTTGTCGTTTGTGACCTGGCTGTAATCAATGGCGTTTGGCGTGAAAATGTTTGACGGGGCCTTAAGTCCGCCTTGGTAGCCCTGCTGGCGATAATGTGTGCGAGAAAGTGACGCGCCCACGTTGGCGCCGATTGAATAGTCGCCCAAGGTCTTGTTGACATTGAGCATGAGGTCTCCATACAGGTTGCGGTCGAAGGCGTTGTCATAGGCATAGAAACCGTAGTCGGAGTGCGCGAAGTAGTATGTTGACGCATAGCGCTTGTCCTGGGCGAACGTGTTAGAGTCATCCCAACGCATGCGGCCAGTGACGTCGAGCCAATCGAAAATCTTGTATTTCGCGCTTCCGCTCACCATGTAGCGGTTGCGGCTGTTGGTACGGTTCATGCGCTTGGCCACCCAGTAAGGGTTTTGCATGTTGAGGTCGTTGCCGAAGTTCCAATTCTGCACGTATATGCCGCGTGAGGCGTCCCATACCTCAAACGTGCGCACGGCATCGAAGCTCTCGCCGCGTGGGAAAAGATACAAGCCCACAAGAGGGTTGAAATACTGCCCCTGCGCCATGAGGTTCTTGTCGCTTTCCTTAATGTAGTTGAAGGAGAAGTCGAGCGTCAACTTGTCTTTAAGCATCGACGTGGTGTTGCGGAACGTCACGTTGTAGCGGTCATAATCGCTGTTGGGGATTATGCCGGCGGCGTTGGTCGTTCCAAGCGAGATGTAGGTTTGGTTCTTGTCGTTGCCTGCCGTCACCGCCACGTTGTTTTGTATGTTGGAGCCCGTGTTGAAGAAGTCCATCGGGTCATAAGCTCCGTATGGCGACTCCGTCTTCTCGCCCCACGACTTCACCTCGCCGGGACGGTTGATGTAGGAGTTTTGAAACTCAGGGCTGACGAACGGACGCGAGAATTGCGAGCTGTGCGAGATTTGCACGCTCACCTTCCCTTCCTTGCCTCGCTTGGTGGTTATCATTATCACGCCTTGCGCAGCGGCGGAACCGTAGAGGGCAGCCGCGGCAGGGCCTGAGAGAACGCTAATCGACTCTATGTCCTCAGGGTTGAGGTCGCTTATGCCCTCACCGCCTGGCTGTGTGGAATAGATAGAGCCTGTCTCGCCTGAGTTGCGGTTGCTGATAGGCACACCGTCGATGACGTAAAGGGCTTGGTTTGATTGTCCTATCGACTTGGGGCCACGCATCACCACGCGTGTCGCTCCGCCCAAACCGGCAGAAGAGGCGTTGATGTTGACACCTGCCACCTTGCCGGAGAGTGAGTTCATGAAGTTGGCGTTCTTCACCTCGTTGATGTTCTCGCCGCCCAATTTTTGCACATTATACGACAGGGCTTTCTCCGAGCGCTTGATGCCAAGGGCTGTGACAACCACGTCGCCCAGTGTCTGCGCGTCTTCCTCCATCGTGAAATTCATGGTCGCCTTGGCCTTTGCCTTTAAGGTGGCATAACCCATATAGGTGAGTTCGAGCTCCTGGCCAGGGGTGGCCTTAAGCTGAAAGTTGCCGTCAAGGTCGGTCACGGCCACCTCATTGGTGCCTACGACCTTTACGGTGACACCGATCATGGGATCACCGTTCTTGTCTACTACCGTTCCCTTCACTGTGCCTTTCGCGTCTTGAGCGACGCTGTTTGTGCCAAAGAGTGGCGACGACTTGGGCATGGACGTGTTATTGCCCGAAGCGTAACCTGCCATAGACACGGAAGCGAGCAACGACAATACGACGACATTGCGTCGAGCAGTCATTTTCTCCCTGATTTGGTTTAGATTGGTTTTCATAAAGTTACTATAAATGTTGTGTTTGTTTACCATTTTACATCAAGACCAAACAATATTGGCATAATGTCAGACATATGCCATGATTTGGTGACCATAATGCTTTTATCGATTGTTTCGTTTTTGTTTTTATTGTTGCAAATATACAAATTCATAGGGGATGCAGCATAATCGCCCCCCCCGAATTTAATATATTTTAACAAAGCGCGATTTTCACAGCAACACCATGTAAATTTTAATATAATCGTCTGAAAATGAGAAAGTTGATCTTAATATAGCTGTGCTAATAATATCTTGTTAAGTGACTGACTATCAGCAGTTCTACGATATAGTATGCCGCAATTTCTTTGACATTACTTGTAATAAATAGGGTGTGGCTTTTGCCACACCCTATTTGCATTACAGAGCCTAACCTCTTAGTTGTATATTTAGTGGAAGAAAGATGCCGCCCTTCCAGGCGTCAACATTTCCCACAACGATGCCACCGTCCATCCAGGAGCGAAGATGTCGTTATAGAAACCTTTTCCGTTCCTGCCATAATCCCAATTTGTGTGTTGCACCACTTCGGGATAATATCCTTCTTTCGCTACGCCGCAAAGATGGCCTTTATAAGGAAGAAGTTGGAGGAGAGAACTACGGATGACGTTTCCGAAGCTTTCAAACCTTTTGTCTTTGTACACTTGAGACAAATAAGTCAACACATCCGTGAAATCAAAAACATACACATCAATGTGATTGTTTTCCACAGACACATTGCCCCATCCCCTCGTTTTCAATCCGATATCGCCCAGCATCTCTCCTGAGGCAAAAGGCACGTCCCAGGTATAGTACCAAGACAAGGCAAAATAGGCAGCCTTGCGCATGAGCTGTTGATAATGCACCCGTTCCTTTCCCGTGCTGGCCAAAGCCATATAATATGCAGCGGTAGAAGCATAGATGGAAGCTTCCTTATCCTCGCAATTAGCATCAAGAGTAGAAGAGAAATAGTCGGACTGGGAAATGATGTTTCGCTCAATATAAACCATAGACTTACGAGCAGCATCACGCAGGCTTTTCTGCTGGAAATAATGGAATCCCATAATCAAAGGCAGGGTGACGCACGAGGTGCTTCCTCCCGAGGCATCCGCAACGGTCAAATCATCATGGAACTTGCGTGGAAAACTGCCGTCTTTTTGTTGAAGACGAAGCAATTGTTTCAGCAGAGTATTCACTTTTTTCTCCCATTCTGGATGATTTCTTCCTTTGCTCCGCTCATAGTCCAAATAATAAAGCAGCGCATAGAGCCCTTCCGACTGTCGGCGAATGGTCAATGGCCCCTTCTCTTCCGGATTGTCCACATTCACCCATTCCCTTAACCATCCATTCGCGGTGAATCCGTGGGTATAGTACGAAAGGAAGACGCGACGGGCTTTCTCCGTCAGATCCTGGTCTCCGCTTGCCTCACCGTATTCAAGGGCATTCAATGCATTCAGCAAGGTACGCCCAACGAATCCCACCTCCGCTATCGGCATGTGCTTACAATCGTCAACTCTCATGCTCGGGCTGGCAAAGTAACACAAATCCTTGTTCTCCACATAGCTGTCTTTAAAATATTGGCTCAGTATTTTTTTTACGACTGGGGTTGAAGGCGTGGAGAATATAGGCTGAGGGCTTTGGGTGTCATAGCAATAATTCCACATTTTACTTATACAATCTGCATAGTCCTTAGCTGTAGTTTCATGCAGTTCCCAGGAGAGGCTCAATGTCTGCCCCTTCTTGATGTATTGGAATGCTTGTACAGGAGAAGCCAATGTCAATTTACGTATGTATGACTTAGGCGTTTCCTGGTAAGGGAATCCAAAACTCAGCACCGCGGTATCAGCTTGATTCTCGAATCCGGTGTATCCTATCGTCGTTGTACCACTTATCAAAGTCGCCTGTCCATCTTGTACGGTCAAAGCGTCTGCCCCTTCATTTTCTTTGTGAGTTCTAAGTACAGAAAGCACCTTTCCATCCTGCTTGTTATATATAGCTGTCAATGGCGTACTGAGCCGATCTTCCCTCACCGTCCAACTGTCAGAAGTGTGGTATGAAGGTGCTTCTTTTGGAGAGCGTGCATTTTGGCGATACCAAAAACCTGGCAGATAGAACAAGCAATCTTTATGTGGATAGCCAGTATTGACCCATTGACCAAAATGGAAATAAACATCACTTGTCGCCTTTAGCATAACAATGATTTTCCATGTGTCGTTCACTTGCTCCACTTTTTCCTTGATAACAAGCGGCAGCGATTGTTTGGATTCCCATGTAAATTCTCCAGTATGTAATGGCTGCATACGTAGCGTGTCCATTTGGACTGGATTTCCTGGTGTCTTGTATCTCAGTAAGCCTCTTACATTCAGCGGTGTATAGCTGAAAGCTGAAACTGTAATGCTTACGGCAAGGCAGCTTGTAAAAATAATGTTTTTTTTCATGTCATATCAATACTCTGTTAATTCTTATGTAATCGTCTGAAAATGAGAGAACTAATTAATGTAATATAAACTAATAGAATCTTATTTAGTGGCTGATTATCAGCCAGCTTAAGCGACGTTTATCTCACCCTCTTGCTTTTACCGCTCCATTTCTCAACGGTCAGTTTTATCACTTCCGTACGCGGGAAGGAACGCTCTGCGTACTTGCGTCCTATCTCAGCATATTCAGAAGAGTACTTGTCGAGAATGAGATGCAGTGCCTTGCGCCGCTCTTCCTCTGACAGGCCAGTCGCAGCCACGCAATCAAGGACAATGCTTTGGTAGGCGGTCGTGAACTTTTCCGGTATGACGCGCGTCGCCCCCACTACGCAAAACGACACACGCGCGTTTTCCGCCAGGCACCGCAACTTGCGCCCCTCTTTGGCGCAATGCGCATACACGGCCTCATCGCCATCCCACACATAACTGACTGGCACGCCGTAGGCCACCATCTCACCACTTGTGCAATCAACCATCGACAGCACGCCATACTCTCCATGCCGTAGCAACTCGCGAGCCTCGTCTTCTTGAAAGAGGCGATCCTGACGACGGACATCATCATTGTCGTATTTCATGTTCCTGTTTTAGCTATATAAAATCTTTAGAATCAGAGCGTTAGTCTTTTCAGCGTAAAGCCATCGCGATTCA
>DJQL01000089.1:6575-15231 GCA_002437565.1 Prevotella sp. UBA6387 | reverse complement strand
CGTAAAGCCGACGCGATTCAAGTGGTAACGCGATGACTCTATCTGCAAAGATAATAATAGTTGTAAAGAACACGTCTTTTTTCTGCATAAAATCGCAAAAAAAATCCACAATCACCGATGACAACATGACAAGCGCTTACAACAGTCACAAGAACTCGTGAGGTTTCGCCACCATTCATAGGAAAACCATATGACGAAATCCAACAGGAAAGGCTCTGTTTTGATAAATTAATCGTAACTTTGCAGAAAATTAGCTAATTAAAAATATGTTTGAGAATTTAACCGATCGCCTTGAACGCTCGTTCAAGATACTTAAGGGTGAGGGAAAGATAACCGAGCTCAATGTCGCCGCTACGCTGAAAGACGTGCGCCGCGCGCTCCTCGATGCCGATGTCAACTACAAGGTAGCAAAAGAATTTACCGACGCGGTGAAGGACAAGGCCCTTGGCATGAACGTGCTAACCGCCATCAAGCCAGGACAGCTCATGGTGAAGATCGTACACGACGAACTGGCGAAGCTCATGGGCGGTGAGGCCGCGGAGCTTAACCTTTCCGGCAAGCCGGCCATAGTGCTGATGTCGGGTCTTCAAGGTTCCGGTAAGACGACATTCAGCGGCAAGCTCGCCAACATGCTCAAGAACAAGCAACGCAAGAACCCATTGCTCGTGGCTTGCGACGTGTATCGTCCTGCCGCCATCGACCAGTTGAAGGTCGTGGGCGAGAGCATTGGCGTGCCAGTGTATAGCGAGCCAGACAACAAGAACGTGAACGAGATCGCCGACCATGCCATCCAGGAGGCCAAGGCAAAGGGACACGACGTGGTGATAATAGACACCGCCGGTCGATTGGCTGTCGATGAGCAGATGATGAACGAGATTTCATCGCTCAAGGAGCACGTGCACCCAGACGAGACCCTCTTCGTGGTCGACTCCATGACCGGTCAGGATGCCGTGAACACGGCAAAGGAGTTCAACGACCGTCTCGACTTCGACGGCGTGGTGCTCACCAAGCTCGACGGCGACACACGTGGCGGCGCGGCCCTGTCTATCAGGACCGTAGTGACCAAGCCAATCAAGTTTATCGGTACCGGCGAGAAGATGGAAGCCATCGACGTGTTCCATCCTGAGCGCATGGCCGACCGCATACTTGGCATGGGCGACGTGGTGTCTCTCGTGGAGCGCGCCCAGGAGCAGTTTGACGAGGAAGAGGCCAAGCGACTGCAAAAGAAGATACAGAAAAACAAGTTCGACTTCAACGACTTCCTCAAGCAGATAGAGCAAATCAAGAAGATGGGCAACATCAAGGACTTGGCATCTATGATACCGGGCGTGGGCAAGGCCATAAAGGATATTGACATCGACAACAACGCCTTCAACGGCATAGAGGCCATAATACGCTCGATGACGCCAAAGGAGCGCACCAACCCTGAGATACTCAACCAAAGCCGCAAGCTGCGCATAGCCAAAGGTTCTGGCACGAGCATACAGGAGGTGAACCGCCTCGTGAAGCAGTTTGACCAGACCCGCAAGATGATGAAGATGGTCACAGGAAGTGGCATGAAGCAGATGATGCGCAACATGCCGAAGATGCAGCAACCTAAATAGGACATGAGCTACCAGTTGATAGACGGCAAGGCTACCGCCGCTGCCATAAAGGAGCAGATAGCACAGGAGGTGCAGGGCATCGTGGCCGAAGGAGGCAGACGGCCTCACCTGGTGGCGGTGCTCGTGGGCCACGACGGTGGCTCTGAGACCTACGTGAAAAACAAGGTCATAGCCTGTGAGCAATGCGGCTTCAGGTCGACACTCATAAGATACGAGGACGACGTGACGGAGGAAGAGTTGCTGGCTTGCGTGAACAGGCTCAACAACGACGAAACCGTAGACGGCTTCATAGTGCAGTTGCCTTTGCCAAAGCACATTGACGAGCAGAGGGTGACAATGGCAATCGACTACAAGAAAGACGTGGACGGTTTCCACCCAATCAACGTGGGCAGAATGGCGATAGGCTTGCCGTGCTTCATCTCGGCCACGCCGCTCGGCATACTTACCCTGCTGCGCCATTACAACATTGAGACATCAGGGAAGAAATGCGTCGTGCTCGGCAGAAGCAACATCGTGGGCAAGCCAATGGCGCAACTGATGATGCAGAAACAATATGGCGACTCCACCGTCACGGTGTGCCATTCCCACTCCAAGACATTGAAGCAAGAGTGCCGCGAGGCCGACATTATCATTGCTGCCATAGGCCATCCAGACTTCGTCACGGCAGACATGGTGAAAGAAGGAGCCGTGATCATCGACGTGGGCACCACGAGAGTCGAGGATGCCACACGCAAGCGCGGATGGAGACTCAATGGCGACGTGAAGTTCGACGAGGTTGCGCCAAAGTGTTCATTCATCACACCCGTGCCTGGGGGTGTCGGCCCAATGACCATTTGCTCGTTGATGAAGAACACGCTCGCCGCCGCAAGGCATGAGTTCTACAAGTAAGACATCCACGCCCGTCTGATGGCTGGCCAATAAATAACAATGGCCGTCATAACCCCACTTAGCTTCTGAAGTTTGGTTATGACGGCCATTTTTATGTAATGCCGTTTTGTGGTGTGTCGACGTACTTATAGATGGTTGGTTACCTCTTTGCCCATTTGCATCACGTAAGTGAGATTTATGTCGTCGTCGAACATCATGATGTCAGCGTCTTTGCCTTCCTCGATAGTCCCCTTGCGATCAAGCACCCCCATGATTCTCGCTGGGGTCTCGCTTGCCATGCGGCAGGCATCGGCCATTGGGATGTCAGCCTCTTTCACGCAAGTGCGTATGAGAGTGTCCATCGTGGCTATGGAGCCGGCGAGAGCCGAATGGTCAGACACCTTGCAAACACCGTCTTCGAGGATCACGCGTGGCTCAGGAGTCACCTTGCCGTCGCTCGCGGCGTAAGCCAGCGAGGCGGTGACGAGGGCTGTCTTCTCCACGCCCTTCACCTTGTATGCCACTCGCAGCATCACTGGAGGCAAGTGTTTGCCGTCGGCAATCACTTCCACGGTCATGCCCTGAAGGGCATAGACGCTTTCCACGGTGCCTGGAACCTTGAATTCGCGTTCCTTGTAGACCACAGGCATGGCATTGTAGAGATGCGTGGCGTGGGTCATGCCGGCATTGTAGCCCGCTTCCACGTCGTGGTATGTGGCATGGGTGCATGACAGGGCTGAGAGAACGCCATGCTTATGGCATGCGGTGATAAACTCTACCGATCCAGGAAGCTCAGGGGCCTCGTCCCAACGCTTGATGCATGGATACTTGTCGAGCAGAGGCTCGTATTCTTCGGGCACGGGTGCCTTGATCCACTCTGGATTCTGGGCTACGGCCTGCTTTGGATTCAAGTATGGACCCTCGATATGCAGACCGAGAACAGGACTGTCTTCCTCGCCCATGAGCTTTTCGCAAGTCTCACATGCCTTTTCTATCATTGGCACGGTCGATGACGACAAGGTGGGGTATATGGCCGTGGTGCCATGCTTAAGGTGTGCATCGACCGCGGCGCGGAAAGCCTCCTCCGTGCCTTCCATGAAGTCGTGGCCACCACCGCCATGGGTGTTTATGTCTATGCCGCCAGGCACTACATAGCATCCTTTGGCATCGATTATTTCCGCATCTACGACGTGCAAGTCAATGTTTGACACGACTTTTATCTTCTTGCCGTCTATGACCAAAGAGCCACCCTCAAGCCATCCTTGCGGCGTGAGGATACGGCCATTGACAATTTGCTTTAGCATAACGTTTGGTTGTTTTAAGATTAATTGCTAAGCTGATATATAGTATATATATAATAATGTGTATCCTTACAACTGGTTAGTGACCTCGTTGCCCATCTGCATGACGTAGGTGAGGTTTATGTCCTTGTCGAACATCATGATATCGGCATCCTTGCCGTCTTCGAGCGTTCCCTTGCGATCCAGCACGCCCATGATTCTCGCGGGAGTCTCGCTTGCCATGCGGCAGGCGTCGGCCATGGGTATATTGGCCATCTTCACGCAGGTGCGTACGAGACGGTCCATGGTGGCAATGGAGCCAGCGAGCGCGGAGCGGTCGGCAAGCTTGCACACGCCATCCTCGAGAATCACGCGTGGGTCGAAAGCCACGTCTCCGTCGCTTGCAGCGCAGGCCAGCGAATCGGTGATAAGCGCGGTGCGCTCCACGCCCTTGATCTGGTAAACCACGCGGAGCATTATCGGTGGCACGTGTATGCCGTCGGCAATCACCTCCACGGTCATGTCTGGAAGCGAATAGATGCTCTCCACAGTCCCTGGCACCTTAAACTCGTGCTCCTTGTAGACCACAGGCATGGCGTTGTAGAAATGCGTGGCGTGGGTCATGCCGGCATTGTAGCCAGCCACCACATCCTCGTATGTGGCGCGTGTGTGGGCTATCGCGGGCAACACGCCATGCTTGCGGCACGCCTTGATAAACTCTATGGAGCCTGGCAATTCTGGAGCCTCGTCCCATCGCTTAATGCAATCATACTTGTCCATCAAAGTCTCGTATTCCTTTGCAACGGGGGGCTTTATCCACTCAGGTATCTGCGCGCCGGCCTGTTTCGGGTTGAAGTATGGCCCTTCGAGATGGAGTCCGAGCACGGGGCTGTTTTTCTCTTTCATCAGCTTCGTGCACGTCTGGCACGCGGCTTCTATCATTGGCACGGTCGATGACGACAGGGTAGGAAAGATTGAAGTCGTGCCATGCTTCATGTGCGCGCCGATGGCGACGCGGAAAGCCTCCTCGCTGCCTTCCATGAAGTCGCGGCCTCCGCCGCCATGCACGTGCATCTCGATGCCGCCAGGTACGACATAGCAACCTTTTGCGTCAATGATTTCTGCCCCAACGATGTGAAGGTCACTGTTGGACACGGCCTTGATGGTGTTGTCCTCGATGATTACAGACCCATTGTCGAGCCAGCCACTTGGAGTGAGTATACGTCCGTTGACAATTTGTTTTAACATAAAAGTTTGATTAGTATGGTGAATTAGTCAGGCTTCACAGTGCCATTTTGTAATCATAGCAATGCTATTGCCACCTCTTATATTTGCATACAAAATTACATAAAAATCTTATACGATTTGCTAATATTAGTGTAAAAAACAATAATTTTTCATCTGTCAAAGGTTTTGACACCGCAAAACAATGTTTACGCTTCGGCAAGCGGAAACCACACAAGCCGCATTTGTAAATGCTTTTGCCATAGCAGGCAAAAGAAAGCGTCAATTAGTTCGTCAAACAGCCACTTTTCTTTTAGTTTGCCCAAATAACACGGCAAAACACTTATAAATTGTTTGTTTTCGCAAATAGTTAGCTTGTGATTGTTGCAAATAACAATAAAAGTCTGTAACTTTGCAAAAACAAAAACAATAATAGAGAGAAAGACAAGATGAAGCATCAATTGAGAAGTGCTGTATGCACCGAAGGTCGCAGAATGGCAGGAGCCAGAGCCCTTTGGGTGGCAGCCGGAATGAAGCACGAGCAGTTTGGCAAACCTATCATCGCGATAGTAAACAGTTTCACGCAGTTTGTACCGGGACATACTCACCTTCATGAGATTGGACAGATTGTCAAGAAGGAAATCGAGGCCATGGGATGCTATGCGGCAGAGTTCAACACCATAGCTGTCGATGACGGCATAGCAATGGGCCACGACGGCATGCTCTACTCGCTTCCCTCACGCGACATCATAGCCGACTCCGTGGAATACATGGTAAACGCCCACAAGGCCGATGCCATGATATGCATCTCCAATTGCGACAAGGTGACGCCCGGAATGCTGATGGCGGCCATGCGCCTTAACATCCCGACCGTGTTCTGCTCTGGTGGCCCCATGGAGGCCGGGCGCTGGAAAGGCGAAAACGCCGACCTGATAACGGCAATGATCAAGGGAGCCGACAAGAGCGTTTCCGATGACGAGATGAGACAGATAGAGCAGTGCGCTTGCCCTGGCTGCGGAAGTTGCTCTGGCATGTTTACCGCCAACTCCATGAACTCTTTGACCGAGGCTATAGGCTTAAGCCTCCCGGGCAACGGCACCATCCTCGCTACCCATAAGAACCGCATCCAGCTCTTCAAGGACGCGGCCCACCTCATTGTGAAAAACGCTTTCGCCTATTATGAGAATGGCGACGAGAGCGTGTTGCCACGCAGCATAGCCACGCGTGAGGCTTTCCTCAACGCCATGACACTCGACATAGCCATGGGCGGCAGCACGAACACCGTGCTCCACCTGCTTGCGGTGGCACAAGAGGGCGGAGTAGACTTCAAGATGAAAGACATAGACAAGTTGAGCCGCAAGGTGCCTTGCCTCTGCAAGTTGGCCCCTAACACCCAGAAATACAGTGTGCAGGAGTGCAACCGCGCCGGCGGAATATTGGGCATATTAAACGAGCTGAACAAGGGTGGCTTGATAAACGGCTCCGTGAAACGCGTAGATGGCAAGACTCTCGACGAGCAGATGAGGAAATATGACATCACGGGGACTCAGATTGACCCTGAGGCCGACCGCATCTACCACTCTGCCCCTGGCAGGAAGTTCTCTACCGTGATGGGCAGCCAGAACGCACAGTGGGAAAGCCTCGACACAGACCGTGAGAACGGTTGCATTCGCGACCTTCAGCACGCATACACCAAAGATGGCGGCCTGGCGGTGCTCTTCGGCAACATAGCGCAGAATGGCTGCGTGGTGAAGACAGCCGGCGTGGCACCAGAGCTTTGGCACTTCGAAGGTCCTGCCGTGTGCTTCGACTCGCAAGAAGACGCTTGCGAGGGTATTCTCGGCGGCAAGGTTAACGCTGGCGACTGCGTAGTAATAACCCACGAGGGACCGAAGGGCGGCCCGGGGATGCAGGAGATGCTTTACCCAACATCTTATATCAAGAGCCGTCATCTTGGCAAGCAGTGCGCACTTATAACCGATGGTCGCTTCTCAGGCGGAACGTCAGGCCTGAGCATTGGCCATATAAGTCCAGAAGCCGCATCAGGAGGCAACATCGGCAAAATCAAGGATGGCGACATAATCGTGATAGACATACCAAGCCGCAGCATCAACGTGAAGTTGAGCGACGATGAGCTTAACGCCCGCCCGCAACAACCGCTGAAGCGCAAGCGCGTGGTAAGCAAGGCACTTCGCGCCTACGCGCAGAGCGTGAGCTCGGCAGACAAGGGTGGCGTGAGAATCATCGACTAAGGATTCACGCGACACACGTGTACCGTGAAAACAAGAATAATATGCAAAAACAAAACACAAGTGAAACTTTCGCGCCCTGGGAGGGAGTGAAAATAGGTGAGGAAGTGAGCGGCGCGGAGATACTGATGCGTGCCCTGTACCAAGAAGACGTGAAGACCATTTTCGGTTATCCCGGTGGCGCCATCATGCCCGTTTACGATGCCCTATATACATACACGCGCAAGAAAGACCCATGGTTCAAACACGTTCTCGTGAGGCACGAGCAAGGAGCCGCGCATGCCGCAGAAGGCTTTGCCCGCGTCAGTGGCAACGTGGGCGTGGCAATAGTGACCTCCGGCCCGGGGGCCACCAATACGCTCACGGGCGTTGCCGATGCCATGATGGACTCAATACCTATCGTGGTGATAGCCGGTCAGGTGGGCGTTAAAGCATTGGGCACCGACGCCTTCCAGGAGGTTGACCTCGTGGACATGGCCCAGCCAATCACGAAATGGAGTTATCAGATTCGTCGCCCCGAGGACGTGGCATGGGCAGTGAACCGCGCGTTCTACATCGCAAGGAGCGGTCGCCCAGGCCCCGTGGTGCTCGACTTCCCACGCAACGCCCAGGTGGGCAAGGCGAAATGGATGCCTGGAAAGACAGACACCGTACGCTCGTACAACCCTTATCCAAAAATTAGCGAGGAAGCCGTGGAAGCCGCGGCGGAACTTATCAACAACGCCAAGAAGCCTTTTGCCCTCGTGGGCCATGGAGTGGAGATTGGCAACGCGCAAAAGGAGTTGCGTGAACTTCTTGAAAAAGCCGATATCCCCGCGGCACGCACGCTCTTAGGCCTCTCGGCACTGCCCTCGGATCATCCCCTGAACATGGGAATGCTCGGAATGCATGGCAATTACGCCCCGAACATCAAGCAGCAAGAGTGCGACGTGCTCATCGCCATAGGCATGCGCTTCTCGGATCGCGTTACGGGAAGGCTCGACAAGTATGCCAAGCAAGCGAAGGTGATACATCTTGACATAGACCCGGCGGAAATAGACAAGAACGTGAAGACCGACGTGGCGGTGATTGGCGATTGCAAGGAGAGCTTGGCACGCATCACGAAGTTGGTCAACAAAAATGAGCACAAGAGATGGATAGAGTCGTTTAATCCCCTGTATGAGGAGGAGAAACGTGAGGTCATTAATCCGTCGGTGCATCCAAAGGAAGGCGAACTGTTGATGGGCGAGGTGATAAACGCCGTGGCTGAGGCTACCAATGGCGAGGCGGTGATGTGCAACGACGTTGGCTTGCACCAAATGTTCTCGTGCCGCTATTTCAAGTACAAGAAAGATCGCAGCGTGGTCAGCAGCGGTGGCTTTGGCACCATGGGCTTTGGTCTGCCGGCGGCGATAGGCGCCACCTTTGGCGCTCCCGACAGGCAAGTGGTGCT
>DJQL01000089.1:3888-6528 GCA_002437565.1 Prevotella sp. UBA6387 | reverse complement strand
GTCAAGATAATCCTTCTCAACAACCATTACCTTGGCAACGTGCGTCAGTGGCAAGACCTGATGTTCAACCATCGCCGCTCGTTCACATATATGCTAAATCCTCATTACCAGATGATAGCCGAAGGATATGGCATCAAATATGACGTGGTGACAAGTCGCGATGAGCTAAAGGCAAAAGTAGAGAAGATGGTGAAGACCGATGGGCCCTACATTCTTGAGTGCGCCGTCAAGGAGGATGAGAACGTGAGACCGATGGTGACACCAGGCAGTTCTGTCGATGAGATGCAACTGCATCTCGACATTTAATCCTCTCTGTTTATAATAACGCTGATTTAAGCTTGAATTTCAATGGAAAACAAATTCTATACACTATTGGTCTACAGTGAGAACGTGGCTGGCGTGCTCAATGAAATCACGGGTGTCTTCACTCGTCGCCAAATAAACATCGAGAGCATCAACGTGTCGTCTTCGAGCATTGATGGCATACATAAGTACACCATAACTTGCTGGAGCGACGCTGACCAGATTTTGAAGATAAAGAAGCAGATAGAGAAAAAGATAAGCGTGATAAAGGCAGATTATTATACGGACGACGAGCTTTTCATCCATGAGGTCGCGCTCTACAAGATTTCTACGCCAATCCTTCTCGACAATCCTGAGATTTCGCGTGCCATCCGCCAGCACAGTGCGCGAATGATGGAGGTAAACCCTACTTACGCCACGGTGCAGCTCGCCGGATTGACAGAAGACATCACCGACCTATACTCAAAACTGAACAGTTTCGACTGTTTGCTACAATATACTCGTTCTGGACGTATAGCCGTGACGCGCAGCTTTGAGGAACCTGTCACCAAATACCTTCAAGAGCATGGAGAATAAAGAATTGCTGCCTAAAGTCGGCGCATACAAGTTTCAAATAGAGCCGTTCCATTGCGATTTCAGCAACAGGCTCTTTCCTGGTCATTTAGGCAATGGGATGCTTAACGCGGCCGATTACCACAGTGGCGACCGAGGCTACGGAGTAGCGGAACTTAACCTCAGTCGCAAGACGTGGGTGCTCTCACGCTTTGCCATCGAGATTATGGATATGCCAAAAGCATACGAAAAGGTAGAGGTTCAGACATGGGTGGAGTCGGTTAAGAAGTTTTTCACGAGCCGCAACTACGCCGTTGTCAGTCCAGACGGGACGAAGCCTTATGCTTATGGGCGAAGCATTTGGGCGATGATAGACATAGATACCCGCCAACCTACCGACATTTATTCCGTCCATGACGGTCTAATAGAGAAATATGTCAACACGAAAAAGGAATGCCCCATAGCTCCTCCAGCAAGGGTGGCCATCGGACAAGACCTTGAGCTGGCAAGAGAGATAAACATATATTATAATGACATAGACATCAATGGACATCTCAATTCGGTAAAGTATATTGACCACGTGCTCGACCTCTTCGACATCGACTACTACCGCACTCACCACTTGCGCCGTATAGACATCGCTTACGTGGCAGAGGCGCATGTGGGCGACGTGGTTCGCCTATACAAGGCGCAAGTTGAAGAAGGCACTTATGTGGTGAAAATGACAAAATTGGCAGAAAAAGAAGTGGAGATTGTAAGATGCATGGTTAAATTTGTAAAAGATTGAAAGAAATCTTTGGTGGTTTTATACAAAACCGTTACCTTTGCATCCAATTAAAGAACCACCCAACAAAAAGGAAAGAAGTAACAAGTCATACTTAAAAGTATTATTATTATGCCAAAAATGAATTTTGGTGGCGTTGAGGAGAACATCGTCACGAGAGAGGAGTTCACATTAGAGAAGGCACGCGAGGTGCTGAAGAATGAGACCATCGCGGTCATTGGTTACGGTATTCAGGGACCTGGCCAGGCAGGCAACCTTCGTGACAACGGTTTCAACGTAATCGTTGGTCAACGTAAGGGACGCAGCTACGACAAGGCAGTTGCCGACGGATGGGTTCCCGGCAAGACTTTGTTCTCCATCGAGGAGGCAGCCGAGAAAGGCACAATCATCGCAATGTTGCTTTCTGACGCCGGCCAGATTGCACAGTGGCCAAAGATCAAGCCTTTCTTGACAAAGGGTAAATCTTTGTATTACAGCCACGGCTTCGCAATCAACTGGAATGATCGCACTGGCGTGGTTCCTCCAAAGGACATTGATGTCATAATGGTTGCTCCTAAGGGTTCGGGCACGTCGCTCCGCACACTGTTCCTTGAGGGACGTGGCATAAACTCAAGTTACGCAATTTACCAGGATGCTTCTGGCAAGGCTAAGGAGAAAACATTGGCAATGGGTGTTGGCATTGGCTCAGGATACCTGTTTGAGACAACATTCCACAAGGAGGCAACATCCGACCTTACAGGTGAACGTGGTTCGCTGATGGGCGCTATCGAGGGCCTGTTTGAGGCTCAGTATGATGTGCTTCGCGAGCATGGACACTCACCATCAGAGGCTTTCAACGAGACGGTTGAAGAGCTGACTCAGAGCCTTGCACCTCTGTTTGGCGATAAGGGTATGGACTGGATGTACGCAAACTGCTCAACAACGGCGCAGCGTGGCGCACTTGACTGGCGTCCTCGCTTCAAGGCAGCGTGCCTGCCTGTGATGGAATGGTTGTACGCTTC
>DJQL01000089.1:0-3659 GCA_002437565.1 Prevotella sp. UBA6387 | reverse complement strand
AAAACTTACGAATTGCAATATTCTAAACCATTGCAATGGTTTAGAATGATTATAACTTGCCCCCGAAAGCTACTGAAAAAAAACTTTCGGGGGCTATTTATTGGTTCCACAGATAAAGTCTATTAGGACAAGGGTGAGCCCAAGGGCACCGTAGCGACCTAAAAACTGCACAAATCAAGAAAAATGAGAAAAACATTGCTAAAAAGCACAAGGAATCAATGCTTTTTAGTAACTTTGTTAGCCGAAAGAAAACATATGATATTTATAGCAAAAAGGTATTATGAAGGTCGGTCTTTTCATTCCATGCTACGTTGACGCGCTCTACCCTTCGGTTGGCGTTGCCACATACAAGCTACTGAGGCATTTCGGCATCAGCGTCAACTATCCCGAAAAGCAAACATGCTGCGGCCAACCCATGGGCAACGCGGGGTTTGAGAAGATGGTAAAGCCGCTTGCTGAAAAGTTTGAGGCCCTGTTCAAGGATTTTGATTACGTCGTGGCGCCGTCGGCATCGTGCGCCGCCTACGTACGACTTTACTATCCTAACCTGCATCAATGCGGCAACGATCATTTCACCGTGCCAGCGAAGACGATGGACATAGTGGAATTTCTTCACGACGTGTTGAAAATAAAGATGCTTCCTGGATCCTTCCCACACGCGGTCAGCGTGCACAACAGTTGCCATGGCGTGAGGGAACTAAATCTGTCGGCACCGTCGGAGAGAAGCATTCCATCATACAACAAGATAATAGACCTTCTTAAACTCAAGGCGGGCATAACCGTTTACGAGCCTGATCGCAAGGACGAGTGTTGCGGCTTCGGCGGCATGTTTTCCGTGGAGGAGCCAGACGTATCCATCAGGATGGGCGAGGACAAGATCATGCGCCACATGGCCACAGGAGCCGAATATGTCACAGGTCCCGACTCGTCGTGCCTCATGCACATGCAAGGCATAGCGAAGAAAGAGCACAAGAACATCAAGTTTATTCATGTAGCGGAGATATTAGCAGCAGGATTATGAGCACAGAGCATTCAAGAAGAGCTAAGGATATTCTAAAGAATCACGACAAGGTTACGCGCCACGACACCACGTTTTGGGGCGTTCGCCAAGGCCATGACCGCATGATGCACGGCTTGCCTGAGTGGGAGTCGCTGCGCGACCACGCCTCGCAAATAAAGAAGCACACCATTACACACCTCGCCGACTACCTTGAGCAGTTCGCGTCGCAGCTGGAGAGCAGAGGCGTGATAGTGCACTGGGCAAAAGACGCCGAAGAGCTCAACGAGACCGTCTACGGCATTCTTGAAAGCCATGGCGTAAAGAAAATGGTGAAGTCGAAGTCGATGCTCACCGAGGAATGCGGACTCAACCCATACCTCATAAGCCGTGGCATCGACGTGGTTGAGACCGACCTTGGCGAGAGGATATTGCAGCTCATGAAGCGCAAGCCCGCGCACATCGTCATGCCCGCCATCCACATCACCAAAGAAGAAGTGGCCAAATGTTTCGAGGAGAAAGGCATAAGCCCAGAAAAAGGCAATTGCGACCCGACATATCTGACCTACTGCGCGCGAGAGAGCCTTCGCCACGAATTTGAGGAAGCCCAAGCCGGACTAACCGGTTGCAACTTTGGCGTGGCCAAGACAGGCGACATCGTGGTTTGCACCAACGAGGGCAACGCCGACATGTCCACCTCGATGCCAAAACTGCACATCGTCACCATGGGCATAGAGAAGCTCGTGCCCGACTATGACTCGCTTGCCGTTTTCCAGCGACTTCTATGCCGTTGTGGTACAGGACAGCCAACAACAACTTTCACTTCACACTTCCGCCAGGCGAGGCCCGGAGCCGAGATGCACGTTGTGTTGCTCGACGGATGGCGAAGCGATGCAATAGCCGACCCAGACCACTGGCAGACGCTGAAATGCATACGCTGCGGAGCCTGCATGAACACGTGTCCAGTGTATCGTCGCTCCACGGGCGCAAGCTACACATTCTTCATACCTGGCCCAATAGGCATCAACCTCGGCATGCTGAAAGACCCACGGCGATATTACGACAACGTGTCGGCTTGCTCGCTCTGCATGAGTTGCGATAACGTATGCCCGGCAGAAGTTGGGCCTGGCTCGCAAGTCTATCTTTGGCGACAAAGCCTCGACAAGCTTGGTAAGGCCAACAAGTTGAAGAAGGTCATGTCGGAAGGCATGAGTGTTATTTTCGATCATCCATCGCTCTACGACACGGCGATGCGGTTCGCACCATTCGCCAACTACGTACCCGACTCAATGACCCATTTCTCCAACCTGAACCCTTGGGGCATAGGCCATACCAAACCTGAGTTCGCGCACAAGTGTTTCCACCAAATCTGGAAAGACCTGAATAAGAACTCGAGCCAATAGGCCATTGTGAACTTTATAAAAACGCCTTTTTGCTATACCGTAACTTCCACGCTGAAATCGCATGGATTTTACACTGAAATCGCGTTGGCATTACTGTGTAAAGCCAACGCGATTTTTAAACTCTCAAGAAACCATGCCAACAGCTTCATCGAGTAGCATTGAATAATTGATGAAAAAGAGAAGCTGTAAGTTTTGAGATTAGCAATAAAAAGGTTACTTTTGCACGGTAAAATAAAAAAGATGAGCAAGAGGAGTTCAAAAAACAAGCCCAAATCTTTTAGCGAAGCCATCGGCATAAAAGACAGATTAGAAAGCGACACGGTCAACTTCTTAGTTGGCCTTGCCATACTCGCGTTAGCAGTATACCTTGTCATCGCCATGGTCAGCTATTTAGCCACTGGCCAGGCTGACCAAAGCTTATTGGAGTCGTTGCAGCCAGCCGACTTTTTCAACACCAACCACGAATTCAGCAACACTTGCAGTTCGCTTGGTGCCATTGTGGCTTATTTCCTCATTACCATAAATTTCGGCTTGCCCGCATTTGCAATACCTGTCTTTCTCATTCTTGCCGCGCTCAAGCGAATGAAGGTATGCACATCACTAAACCTCCTAAAATGGTTTTTCTGTCTGGCATTTGCCATGATATGGCTGTCAGCGGTTCTCGCCAAGTTTATCGCGCCGTTGATGGGTGCCGAAGTTTATAACCCTGGTGGCATGCACGGCCTTTTATGCGTGCAAAGGATTGAGGACGTGGTAGGCACTCCTGGCCTTGTCGCCATTCTCATAGTCACGGCCATAGCTTTCCTCACCTATCTCAGCCACGAGACGATTGAGGTGGTTCGCAAGGTGCTCAACCCCGTGAAATATTTCACCGACAAGATAAAAGTCACCGTGAACAACCATCCCGTGACAAAAGACGGCGAACTGCAAACCGACATCGTTGAGCCTGATACTATCGAGGATGAAGCCAATGACAAAAAAGCAGCAAAAGAACCAATCGAGGAATCGATGCCCAACGTGGTTGACCTGACCGACTTAAGTCAGTTTGAGGCCAAGCCCAAGCCAGAGACACACACCAACGAGCCCCAAGCCATGGCCACGACTGGGCAAGGCGACGAGCCTGCCGAGATGACCGTGGAAAAATCGAAAGACGAGCCTAAGGCTTCAGGCAGCAAGACGACAGTGCTGACCGATCTCGACACGCCAATCAATCCATGGGAGCCTTTCACTAAATACAAGTTCCCCACCCTGAACCTGCT
>DJQL01000125.1:1846-14997 GCA_002437565.1 Prevotella sp. UBA6387 | reverse complement strand
TCGGAGAGATGCCAGTGGAAGCGGTTCATGTTGTGCAGGGCCAGCAAGTCGATGTATTCCTTAACAAACTTTGCCGGGAAGAAGTGGCGTGAGCAGTCGAGCATCATGCCGCGATAGGCGAAGCGTGGAGCAGCCTCTATCGTGGCTGCTGGCAGCAGCACGTTGTCTGCGTCCTTCAGAATTGGCAGAGCCTTGCGAAGAGCTTGCACGCCATAGAACACGCCAGCGGCGGTCTTTCCCGTTACGGTCACTCCGCGCTTGTCGGCCACGATCTCGTAAGCCTCTGGAGCCAGCTTCGCCTTTGCGTTGAGCACGAGGCTGATGCCCGCTTTTGCCTTGCCCTTGGCGGCTTGTTTGCCAAGCTCAAGCTTGGTCATGTCTTTAACGTATTGAGCCAGGAACGCTGCGTTGCGCTCCATGTCGGCATTGCCGGTGGTGTAGCTGATGACCGTAGAGGCCGACAGGGTGAAGTCGCCACCCTTGGGGTTATAGCTGATTTTGTCGGGTGCGGGGACTACCTTGGCAAAGTCTGCCTTCTCAGTTGCGCCCACTGACGTGAGGCACATCATGAGGAGCGACACTAAAAATGTTTTTCTCATGGTTTTTTGGTTTGCGAGTTTATTGGGTTTGTTTGTGTTGTCGTTTGGTTGTCATTCCATCTTGAAGTCGATTCGGCTTCCGCTGGTCAACGTGCCATGGCTCAGGAAGTTGGACGATGATGGTTGCCCGTCCACGGTCTTCGTCTGGATAAAGCGCTTGGCGGGCGCATCGCAGTTGATGACGGTCGTCTTGCCGTTCTCCAGGTGGAGCTTCACCTGCTTGAAGCATGGCGTGCCGATGGCATAGTCGGTGCTGCCCGGGCACACGGGGTAGAAGCCCAATGCGGAGAACACGTACCATGCTGATGTCTGACCGTTGTCCTCGTCTCCGCAATAGCCGTCGGGCGTGGCCTTGTAGAGGCGATCCATCACCTCGCGCACCCAGTATTGCGCCTTGCGCGGCTGGTTGCTCCAGTCGTAGAGGTATATCATGTGCTGTATGGGCTGGTTGCCGTGGGCGTAGTTGCCCATGTCCATGACCTGCATCTCGCGAATTTCGTGGATGACCTGGCCATAGTAGCTGTCGTCGAAGACTGGCGGTAGGTTGAACACCGAGTCCATCATGGCGTTGAACTTGTCTTCTCCGCCCATGAGCCGTATGAGGTCTTCCGGACGCTGGAACACCGACCACGTGTAGTGCCACGCGTTGCCCTCCGTGAACACGCCGCCCCACTTGAACGGGTTGAACGGTGTCTCCCACGAGCCATCCTTCTTGCGGCCGCGCATGAGGTTGTATTCCTTGGAGAAGAGGTTGCGGTAGTTGAAACTACGCTTGTAGTAAGGCTCAATCTCTTTCTTCTTCTTGCCCAGTGCCTTGCCGAGCTGGTAGATGCACCAGTCGTCGTAGGCGTATTCCAGCGTGCGCGCGGCACTCTCGTTGATGCCCACGTCGCAAGGCACGTAGCCCAGCTTGTCGTAGTATTCCCAACCTTTCCTTCCCGTCGAGCCCACTGTGGGGTGGTTGGCGTGCGCGTCGTGGACGACGGCCTGCCACAGGGTCTCGATGTCGTAGCCGCGTATGCCCTTGATCCACGCGTCGGCGACGATGCTCGCCGAGTTGTTGCCTACCATGCAGTCGCGGTGGCCGGGACTTGCCCATTCTGGCAGGAAGCCGCTCTCCTTGTAGGCGTTGACCAAACCTTGCTGCATCTCCGAAGCCACGGAAGGGTACATGAGGTTGACCAATGGGAAAAGGCAGCGGAAGGTGTCCCAGAAGCCCGTGTCGGTGAACATGGTGCCGGGCAGCACCTTGCCGTTGTACGGGCTGTAGTGCACGGTGTCTCCCTCGGCTGTCAGTTCATAGAACTTACGGGGAAAGAGCGTTGAGCGGTAGAGGCACGAGTAGAATGTGCGTAGGCGATCCACATTGTCGTCGTTTACCTCCAAGCGTCCGAGCACGTCGTTCCAGCGTTTCTTTGCCTCCGCCTTCACCTGGTCAAGGCTCTTGCCTTCCACCTCCTTGAGGTTTTGCCACGCTTGCTTCTCGCTGATGAACGATGAGGCCACGCGCGCCGTGACCTTCTCGCCACGCTTGCAGCGGAACGTCACTATGGCTCCGCTGTGCTCGCCGTGGTTCTCATAGCTGACGGTGAACGGGCGGTCGAAAGTCACCACGAAATAGTCGCGGAAGTTGTCGGGCACGCCGCCGCTGTTGCGCACGCTGTATCCCGTGACGCACTGGCGCGCCGCGTCGACCTTTATGGCCGAGCCCTTGTCGAAAGCGTCGACCACGATGTTGGCGCTGTCGGTGGCTGGCATGGTGAAGCTCATCAGGCAGGCACGCTCCGTGGGAGCCATCTCCGCCTTGATGTCGTAGTCGGCCAGATACACCTTATAATAATAAGGCTTCACGGTCTCGCCCATATGGGAGAACCACGATGCGCGAGCCGTCTCGTCGAAGACAGGCTTGCCCACCGTAGCCATGAGCGAGAACTGGCCATAGTCGTTGATCCACGGGCTGGGCTGGTGCGTCTGTTTCAGTCCGCGTATCTTGTGGGCATCGTAGGTGTAGACCCACCCGTCGCCCATCTTGCCGGTCTGTGGCGTCCAGAAGTTCATGCCCCAGGGCATCGCCACCACGGGGTACGTGTTGCCTGTCGACAGCGCGAAAGACGATTCGGAACCGACCAGCGGATTGACATATTCCACGGGGTTCTCTACCGCCAACGTCGGCAATGCCATCATGGACGCGAATAATACGGATATGTATTTCTTCATTAAAATAATGTCTTGTTATTGGATTCTGATTCGATCAGTGTGCGATGAAACGCGTGAAGCTCAAGGACGGTCAGCCTTTGCCGTGCCCCACTTGGAAGGCTTGGCTCCCATCACGAGCTCGAGTGTTCCGCCATTCACGATGTCATCGTACATGATGTAGCTCTTCTTCAATGGCTTACCGTTGAGCGTGGCATTCTGCACGTAGATATTCTTGTCGCTGTTGTTCTTTGCCAGTACGGTGAACGTCTTGCCGTCGCCCACGTTCATCTCTGCTTTCTCGAAGAGAGGCGAGCCGATGATGAACTTGCCGCCGGCAGGCTCGACCTGGTAGAGACCGCAAGCGGAGATGACATACCATGCCGACATCTGACCCACGTCCTCGTTGCCGCTGAGACCGTCGGGCGCGTTGAAGTACATTTCTTTGAACACCTGGCGCAGCAGTGGGGCGGCCTTGTAGGGCTGGCCCACGTAGTTGTACATATAGATGACGTGGTGGCTTGGCTCGTTGCCGTGGGCGTACTCGCCGATGAGACCGCTGATGTCAGGCGAGGCGTTCTCGCCGAGGTCGCCATGGACCACGAAGAGGGAGTCGAGCTTCTTGGTAAAACGCTTCTCGCTGCCAAAGAGGTTCACGAGACCGTGAACATCGTGAGGCACGAGCCACGTGTATTGCCATGCGTTGCCCTCGGTGAAGTCGTCGAAGCGGTGCACTGAGTGGAAAGGGTTGAAATTGTCGCGGAAGTGTCCCTTGCTGTCCACGCCACGCATGAAGTTGACCCTCTTGTCGAAATATTTGGAGTAGCTCTTGCTGCGGTTCAAGAAATAGTTGTAGTCGTCGGTCTTGCCGAGCTGCTTGGCCACCTGTGCCACGCTCCAGTCGGCCAGGGCATATTCCAGGCCCTTGGCCACGGTCTCATTGGTCGTGTCCTTGTCGAACGGGATGTAGCCATACTCGCGCAGCTGTTTCAGGCCGCGCTCGTCGAGCAGTTGCGAGGTCTTCAGCGCGGTGAACGCCTCCTCCTTGTTGGTGTAGAGCCCCTTGAGCACGAGGTCGGCGAGCACGGGCACGCCGGGGTTGCCCACCATGCAGTCGGTCTCGTTGTCCCACAGGTGCCATACGGGCAACTTGCCCTGCTTGGCGAAGATGCTCATGAACGTGTTGCCTATGTCGGCGCAGCGGTCGCGGTGGATAAGCGTCATGAGCGGCATCTGCGCGCGGTAAGTGTCCCAGAGCGAGAAGGTGGTGTAGCGCTTGCCCATTGTGGCGTCGTCGTCGCTTATCTCCGATGGGGCTATCATGGTGTGGTAGAGCGCGGTGTAGAAGATGGTGCGGTTGTCGGCGTTGGTCGTCTCGATGCGCACGCGGCCCAGTTCCTCGTCCCACGTCTTGTCGGCCTGTGCCTTCACCTGCTCAAGGTTCCACGATGTGAGTTCCTTGCCAAGGTTGGCGCGCGCCTCGTCGACCGACGTGGCAGAGATGCCCACGCGCGCCATGATGGCCGCCCCGCCATTGTCGGCGGCGCGCACATAGGCCACGGAGTCGCCCTCCTGGCGTGCCATTGTCACGGGGCGGTTGAACTCAGCGTAGAAATACACGCGCTGGTCCTTGGCCCAGCCTGCCGAGTAGCGGTAACCCGAGATGGCGGTAGGGGATAGCTGCACGTAGTGGCAGTCGTACATCTTGTCCCAGCCAATGCCCTGCTTTAGGTCGAGCCTGAGCATGGGCGTGCGGCCATCGGGGAAGGTGTAGCGGTGCAGGCCAGCGTGCGACGTGGCGGTGAGCTCCGCCTTCACGCCGTCGCCAGTGACCACGGTGTAGAAGCCCGGCACGCATTTTTCGGTTGAGCGGTTGATGGTCGTCTGCCTCTCGTTGTAGCTCACCACGGGGAGCAGCGCCACGTCGCCGAGGTCGCCGATGCCAGTGCCGCTGAGATGTGTGTGGCCAAAACCGATGATGATGTCATCGCTGACGTGATAGCCAGAGCACCAGTCCCAACCGCGCGTCACCATCGTGGGGCCGAGCTGCACGAGGCCGAAAGGCACGTTCGCGCCGTAGAACACGTGGCCATGGCCACCCGTGCCGATGGCGGTGTTGACATATTGGGTGTAGGTTCCAGCTTGTGCGCCGAGAGACATTCCCGCGAGGAGAACCGCGGAAAAGAATTTTTTGATAGTTATAGTTTTAAGCATAATATAAGATTATCAAGTGTATATGGTATGGGGCTTTTGCCAATCATCGCGATCTTTATGTTTTTTAGATAGTTTTTTGGTTGCCAATATCCTTTGCAAAGGTAATGAAAAATTTGGTAACGAGCGAGATGAATTACCTAAGAAATGTTTAAAAATGACTAAGGCAGTGGCTTGCCAGTACAATCGCTTCGGCTTCACGCTTGAATCGCGCTGCCTTCACGCTTGAATCGCGCTGCCTCCACGCTTGAATCGCGTCGCCTCCACGCTTGAATCGCGATGGCTTCACGCTTGAATCGCGATGGCGGCAAGTGTCAGTCCAGGCATTGCTATGATGATATTAATGTGCATGTCGTGTTTCGGTGATAGCCTGTTGCCGTTGGTTTTTGAAGTTTTCATTATCCATTTGCAAAGATATTAATATTTCACTTCCGCATGAAATGTTTTCACGTTTATTTTCAGCTCGTTGCCACATCCCTGTTTGCCTTTTCTTGGCAGCAATGCTTAAAATTTTTATCTTTTCATGCCATTTCTGGCAAGGGTGCTTGCCAGTTTTGGCAAACATCGCCCACATGGACATGCGATGGCCGTTGGCACGAATGTTGCGTCTGATGAGGGTGAAAGCCGAAGCCGAAAGGCAAGGGAGCGAATGAGAACCCTGATGAATAACAGTTGGGGGGTTCGAAAGATTCCCGGAGCCTCGAAAGCCGAAGCGTTTTAACTGATAAACAAAAAACAAAAGCCCCGACGGAACCGCAAGGCGAAGGAAGGACGATAAAAATATAACCGGAGGTTTTACATTATGTTGTTAGCTCGTAGAAATAACCAGAACGTTTCAAATTGGTTGAACAGTTGGTTCAATGACAACTTCTTCGACACGGACTTGATGCCTCGCATGAACGCCACGGCTCCCGCTGTCAACGTGAAGGAAAACGAGAACGCCTACACGATGGAAGTCGCCGCTCCTGGCTTGAAGAAAGACATGGTCAAGATGAACATCGACAAGGATGGATACTTGAACATCTCCATAGAGCACAAGGAAGATAAGAAAGACGAGAAGAAGAATGAGCATTACTTGCGCCGCGAGTTCTCTTACAGCAGCTACTCTCAGAGCTATGCCCTGCCAGAGGACGCAGACCAAGAAAAAGTCTCTGCCAAGGTTAGCGACGGTGTCTTGAGAATCGAAATTCCTAAGTTGGCCAAGGAGGAGCCGAAAAAAGACACAAAGCGCATAGAAGTCAAATAAACGATTGTTGACAGTTATAAAAACTGGAGGGTAAGTTCCCATTGTCATGGGGACTTACCCTTTTTCGTTGACTGTCGTTTGTGAGATGAGCTACTTGGCGAATGTCAATCTCGTCCATAGCCATCGTGGGATAAGTCGCCAGAATAAGACGAGAATGGCGTATCGCCAGTCGATGAACTTGACGCATCGGCCTTTCTCTATCGTCTTCACTATGCCGCGTGCCACTTTTTTTGCTTCGAGCTGCAAAGGGTAGTCTTTCCCCGCGATGAGGCTTGTCTTGACAAAGCCAGGGCGGATGTCGATGATGGAAATGGGAAGATGGCGCATGCTTGCCTGTTGGGTGAGGCATTCGAGATAATGGCTCTGGAACCGCTTGGTGGAAGAATAGGCCGGTGCCGCTCCAAGGCCTTTTGTCCCTGCAATGGAGGTGATGCAAGCTATTTGGTGCCGTGGATGCCGAGCCTCGAATTTCTCCCTATTGGGGAATGTCTCTTTTTCGACGAACCAATTGAAAGCGGTGTCCACCATCCTCACAAACCCCATGGCGTTGGTGTCGACGGTCGCCAGTTCCTTGTCGATGTCGAGAGCGTTGTTTTGCCACCCAATGCCGGAACTATGGAAATACAAGTCCATGCCCCCAAGTTGCTTGATGAGTTCTCGCAGAAGATGGGGAGCGTCGTCTTTCGTGACATCTATCTGCCGATAGCACACGATACCCTCATTGCTCTGGCTGATAGCTTCCAATCTGTCTTGCCTTCTGCCGGCTATCCCCACTTGCCAACCTTGCTCGGCCAATAGCTTGGCCACTTCCATTCCGATGCCCGACGTGGCACCCATCACTATTGCTTTTCTTCCAATCATTGTTTTATCGTGTTCGTCTTAGAAAATATTTCACATTGTTTCCCAAACTCAAGTTTTTTTCGGTTGAATCCGGGACAGGTGCTTCATCAAGTGGGCCGTCACTGACGAAAAAATCCTCCGAACGGAGTGAGTTCCTCAGATTTAATGTGTGTTTTTGCCATGTCTGTTGAAGATTTGCTTGGTTTCAATTGCAACACTAAGTTAAGTGAATCTTCTGATATGGCAAAATTCTGAGCAACTTTTTGTTGCTCAGGTGCCTATAAAAATATTAAATTAAATATGGTGTTGCGGAATTAAGGATTAATTCGTGTCCACAGAATTAATAAACTGTCATGGGTTCAAAGCGGCGGTCGCCATGCTATCCCTAATTGGGGTAGGAATATAGCATAGGTCGTTGTTTTGCGGAAGATTGTCTTGTGTTGGTAGAATATTTAAAGGCAATATATTTGTCAACTGTGATAAATTGAGTAACTTTGCACGGAATTATTGCAATAACTCAACAGTATTTATAAGGTGTAAAGATGAAACAATACCGTTTAGTGGATACGGTGCTTGGATGGTTGGCTTTTGTTATTGCCGCCTTCACCTACGTGTCTACCATTGAGCCGACAGCCTCTTTTTGGGACTGTCCGGAGTTTATCACCACGGGCTACAAGCTGGAGATAGGCCATCCGCCAGGGGCACCGTTCTTCATGCTCACCGCCAACCTCTTCTCCCATTTCGCGAGCGACCCGTCGCAGGTGGCACGAATGGTCAACACCATGTCGGCACTATTGTCGGCCACGACCATCCTGTTCCTCTTCTGGACCATCACGCACCTCACGCGCAAACTCATCGTGAAAGACTGGAGCGAGATGAGCCTGGCCAAGCTGATAGCCATTGAGGCATCGGGCATGGTGGGCGCTCTCATCTACACGTGGTCCGACACGTTCTGGTTCTCAGCCGTCGAGGGTGAGGTGTATGCCTATTCATCTGCCTTCACTGCCGTGGTGTTCTGGCTCATCCTCAAGTGGGAAGACCATGCCGACGAGCCTCACTCCGACCGTTGGCTCGTGCTGATATTCTACATGACCGGACTTTCCATCGGCGTGCACTTGCTCAACCTATTGTGTCTCCCCGCCATCGTGCTGGTCTACTGCTACAAGCGGTTCCCCAACGTGGAGGTGAAAGGCTCGCTCATAGCCCTCTGTATCAGCTTTGTCATACTTGCCGCCGTGCTCTATGGCGTGGTGCCTGGCATCGTTACCGTGGGTGGCTGGTTTGAGCTGTTCTTCGTCAACATTCTGCACCTGCCGTTCAACACGGGTCTTATCATCTATATAGCCTGCCTCGTGGGTTGCACCATTTGGGCCATCTACGAGAGCTTCGCAGCGCGCAGCAAGAAGCGCGAGAATATCTCGTTTCTCCTGTCGTTCGCCCTCATCGGCATACCGTTCTACGGCTATGGCTGGTCAGCGTTGGGCATTGGTGTCGTCGTGCTCGCCGTGGTCGCCATCCTGCTCAACCGCAAGAAGATCGTCGAGAAAAAGCCAGTGTATCTCGTGACCTCCCGTTTCAAGAATACCGCCCTGCTCTGCATGCTCATGCTGATGATAGGCTATTCCTCATACGCCCTCATCGTGATTCGCTCCGTGGCCAATCCACCAATGGACCAGAACTCGCCTGAGGACATCTTCACACTTGGCTCTTACCTAAGCCGCGACCAGTATGGCGACCGCCCACTGCTCTACGGCCAGGCTTACACCTCGCAGGTGGCTTTGCAGCAAGACGGTGACATGTGCCGTCCGGTCATGAAGTCTGGCGCGCCTGTGTACAGCCGAAAGGAGAAGTCGAAAAAAGACGAGAAGGACTCCTACTTTGTGGTGACGCACAAGGACAAGTATGTCTATGCGCAGAACATGATATTCCCACGAATGTACGACGCCAGCCACGCACAGGACTATGAGTCGTGGATGGGAGGAGTGGACGGCACGGAAGTGCCCTACGACCGTTGCGGCGAACAGATGACAGTGAAGGTGCCGTCGCAGATAGACAACATACAGTTCTTCCTGTCTTACCAGTGCAACTTCATGTATTGGCGCTACTTCATGTGGAACTTCGCCGGCCGCCAAAACGACATCCAGGGCAATGGCGAGCTGGAGCATGGCAACTGGATCACTGGCATACCGTTCATAGACAACGCAAGGCTTGGCGACCAGTCTAAACTGCCGAAGGACCTGCAAGCCTATGACCCTGTGACCAACCCTGGCGGCAATAAGGGGCACAACGTGTTCTATTGCCTGCCGCTCATCCTCGGTCTTATCGGTCTCTTCTGGCAAGCGTTCCGTGGCCGTCGTGGCATAAGGCAGTTCTGGGTGGTGTTCTTCCTGTTCTTCATGACAGGTCTCGCCATCGTGATATACCTTAACCAAACCCCCGTACAGCCTCGTGAGCGCGACTATGCCTACGCTGGCTCGTTTTATGCCTTCGCCATATGGTGCGGCATGGGCGTCGCAGCCCTCTACGACATTTTGGGCAAGCGTGTTAAGATGAACCGCGTGGCCTTGGCCGCTGTCATAGGTGTGCTCTGCCTTATGGTGCCATTGCAGATGGTGTCGCAGACATGGGACGACCACGACCGCTCCGGGCGCTACACCTGCCGCGACTTTGGCCAAAACTACCTCATGTCGCTGCAAGACAAGGGCAACCCGATAATCTTCACCAATGGCGACAACGACACCTTCCCGCTCTGGTACAACCAGGAGACAGAGGGCGTTAGGACTGACGCACGCGTCTGCAACCTCTCTTACCTGCAGACCGACTGGTATATCGACCAGATGAAGCGCCCAGCCTACAACTCGCCAGCCGTGCCAATAACATGGCCACGACTTGACTACTGCTCAGGCACAAACGAGTATATTGAGGTTCAGCCGTCGCTGAAGGAACAGATAAAGCAGTTCTACAAGCAGAATCCGGCACAAGCAAAGGCTCAGCTCGGCAACGACCCATTTGAGCTGAAGAACATCTTGAAATACTGGGTGCGCTCCAAGAACCCAGACTTCCATGTCATTCCTACCGACACCATGTATGTCACTATCGACAAGAACGCAGTGCGAAAGAGCGGCATGCTGATGGCCTCAGACACCATTCCCGACCGCATGGTCATCTCGCTCAAGGGCAAGAGCGCGCTCTACAAGAACGACCTCATGATGCTTGAGATGATTGCCCAGTGCAACTGGACGCGTCCGCTCTATGTGGCCGTGACCGTGGGCGAGGAGAACTTCATGAACCTTGGCGACAACTTCGTGCAGGAAGGCCTTGCCAACCGCATAACGCCGTTTACCACGAATGTGCCTGGCGCGAAGAACTTCGACACCATGAAGACCTATCACAACATGATGGAACGCTTCCGCTATGGAGGTCTGTCGCAGCCGGGGCTGTACATAGACGAGACCGTGATGAGGATGTGCTACACGCATCGTCGCCTCTTCGCCACTCTCGCCTTGCACCTCATCGCCGATGGCAGGAAAGACCTCGCCAAGAAAGCCCTGACCAAGGCAATGAAGGAGATACCCGAGTACAACGTTCCGATAAACTATATGTCGGGCGGCTCAGACCTCGCCAAGGCTTACGCCCTCATTGGCGACAAGGCCAACGCCACGAAACTTGACAAGAAGGTGTTCAGCGTGGCAGAGCAATATGTCAACTATTATCTCAGCTTGCGTGGCATCCGCTTCCAGCAGTCGGCTCGCGACGTGCTGACCCAGTTGTCCATAATGGACCAGACCGTTGAGGTGACCAAGCTCTTCGACGCTAAGCTCGCCAAGCAGCAACAAGACACCATGCAGCGACTCTATTCGCGCTATATGGCGCAGGGCGGCACGATGCCACAGCAATAACACAGGCAAGCGATGTTCATCGAGCAACCGGCGAAGTGGTTGCGCTGGATTTATCCAAAGGCCATTTGGCGAATGGACCGGCACGACCACTCCGTATACCTCACCTTCGACGATGGCCCCATACCAGAGTCGACACCGTTTATCCTCGATACCTTGAAGGAATATGGCGCAAAGGCCACTTTCTTCATGGTGGGGGAGAACGTGCTGAGATACCACGACCTCTACAACCGCATAGTGGAGGAGGGGCACCAGGTGGGAAACCACACATTCCATCATCTCGGAAGCCTGAAACACATGGCCATCACCTATGGGCAAGACGTGGCCATGGCCAATGAGCTGATTAAGGCGCATCTCTTCAGGCCGCCTCACGGTTGGATGAAGTCGGATGTGTATTGGTGGGTGAACAGGTACTATAAGATAATAATGTGGGATCTCGTGACGCGCGACTACTCCAAGTGGATGACCGCAAGGGATGTAGTGAACAACGTGAAGCGATATGCCCGCAATGGCTCCATCATAACGTTCCACGACTCGCTGAAAGCGATAGACAAGTTGCGCACGGCCCTGCCAGAGAGCCTTGAGTGGCTTAAAGAGCAAGGTTATGAGTTCAAGACATTCGAATAGACATTGTTTAACCGATTAGCATACTTATGTAATATGCTCACAGGTCAATCATTGAAAGACAATATAAAAGCCGAAGCTTCCCGCCTCGGCTTTTTCGTTTGCGGCTTTGCCAAGGCCGCTCCTGTGACCGACGCCATGAGGCGTCATTACCTTGATTGGCTCGCAGAAGGCGGCAACGCCGACATGGCATATCTTAGCAACCATCTCGACAAGCGATTCGACCCTCGTCTGCTCGTGCCAGGGGTGAAGACCATCGTGGTGGTGGCCCTCAATTATTTCCCTGCCCACAGATTGCCAGATGGTGAACCACAGATTGCCGACTATGCCTTGGGTCTTGACTATCACGACATAGTGAAGCAAAAGTTGCGTCAGTTGGCGGAAAATGTGGGCTTTGCGGATTATCGTGCTTTCGTTGACACTGCACCCGTCTTGGAACGCTATTGGGCCGTGCAAGCCGGGTTGGGATGGATAGGCAAGAACCAGCAGCTCATCATCCCTCATGCTGGCAGTGAGTTTTTCCTTGGCGAGTTGTTTATCACCGAGGAGCTTCAGCCCGACGAGCCCAAGCTCAACCGCTGTGGCACGTGCCATCGTTGCGTGGATGCTTGCCCCACCCATGCCATCTGTCTGCCGATAGAACACGTGGAGGGCTATGGCGACATCACTAAGTTCGACGCACGGCTATGCCTGTCGTACCAGACCATAGAGAACCGTGGCGAGTTGTCGGACGATGCCAAGGCCGCCATGGGCGACACGTTCTATGGCTGTGATCGCTGCCAACACGCTTGCCCTTGGAATCGTTTTGCCAAGCCATGCACGGAGCCATTGCTACAGCCGCGTGAGGAACTGCTTGATATGACGCGACAAAAATGGGACAACCTGACGGTGGATGACTATCGTAGGCTCTTCAAAGGCTCAGCCGTGAAGCGAGCCAAATATGAGGGACTGATGAGAAACATAAAGGTCCTGGCCGACGATTCTACTCCTCCAGCCCCTTGATTTGTTTCTTTGGCGTTACACCGAGGCCCTTTAAGTTCTCCACCCTTCGCATCACGTTGCCCGCTCCATCGTAGAGCTGCTTCTTCGCCTTGTCGTAAGTACTTGACAGGCGGGTTATCAAGTCGCCAATGCCGGTGAAGGAATCCTCAAAAGTCACGACCTTGTCGTAGAGGTCGGCTGCGGTCTTCACTATCTTCTCCACGTTCTTGTTCTGGCGGTCATACTGCCAGAGGTTGTAGGCGAGTTGGAGCGCCATGAGGAGGTTGCTTGGCGAGATTATGATGATTTTCTTTTGGTATGCATAGCGACTTAGGTCTGGCTGTTGTTTCATTGCCGCTATGTAGCTCGTCTCGTTGGGTATGAACATCAGTACGAAGCCTATGGCATCGTCCACGAGTTTTGAATAATCCTTCTCCGCGAGTTCGTCGATATGCTTGCGCACGCTCAGTGCATGGGCTTTCATCAGTCGCTCCCGATCGGCATCGTTGTCTGCGGCAATGGCATCGGTATAGGCCGTCAGCGATACCTTGGAGTCGATGA
>DJQL01000125.1:1336-1762 GCA_002437565.1 Prevotella sp. UBA6387 | reverse complement strand
AGAACTCCTCGTTTTTTCGCAAACCGCTGTTCTCCAGGATGGTCTCCAGCACCATCTCGCCCCAGTCGCCTTGCATCTTGCTGTCGCCCTTCAACGCGCGGGTAAGGTTGGCGGCGTCCGAACCAATCTTCATGGNNGTATGAACATCAGTACGAAGCCGATGGCATCGTCTACGAGTTTCGAATAATCCTTCTCCGCGAGTTCGTCGATATGCTTGCGCACGCTCAGGGCATGGGCTTTCATCAGTCGCTCCCGGTCGGCATCATTGTCTGCGGCAATGGCATCGGTATAGGCCGTGAGCGATACCTTGGAGTCGATGACCACGCTCCTGCCCTCCGGGAATCGCACAATGACATCTGGGCGGAAGTTCTTGCCGTTCTCATCCTTTGTGTTCTCCTGTATGAAGAACTCCTCGTTTTTTCGCAA
>DJQL01000125.1:0-1252 GCA_002437565.1 Prevotella sp. UBA6387 | reverse complement strand
GCGTCCGAACCAATCTTCATGGTTTGCTCCTTGATGTTTGCCACGGCTTGCTGCTGCTCCTGCTGGAAGAGGCGCATGGTGGCCTCGAAAGTGCTTTGCAGTTCCTTCTTGCTGACCTCGTTGCTGGTACGGCTCTCCTCAACCGACTTCTTGAAATCGGCGAACTGCTCCTTGATAGGTTTCAGCAGTTCGTCCATCTGCAGTCGGTTGTTCTCTTGCAGGGCCGACTGCTTGGCTGCAAGTTGCTCTGCGGCGGCTTTCTGCTGTTCCGCGGTCATGCGTTGCATCTCTTGTCGCAAGCTTTCGAGTTTCTGTGCCCATTGCGCATCGCTCTCCTCGCGGAGCTTGGCGGCATACTGTCGCTCGTTAGCCATCTGTTGTTTCAAGTCCGTCAGTTGCTTCTCGTGAGACTCCCTGAGAGCTTGAAGTTGTTTCTCATTGGATTCCGTGAGAGATGCGACCTGTTTCTCCTGTGATTCTCTCAGGTTTTGGATTTCCTCGGCCTGATGCTTTCGCTCGTTTTCCAGAAAGGCATCTTGGTTTTCTTTCATGCTTAGCTTCTCATTGTCGAATCTAGCACAAAGGACTTCTTTCTCTTTTTCTGCTTGGGAGCGAATGTCTTCCTTCTCTTTCTCTGACTGTGCTATGGTTTGCTCCAATTGTTTCTTGGCTTGTTCTGCCTCGGAGCTCAAGACCTGCGCTTGGGCCATAAGTCGTGCCTTTTCTTCACCCGACGACTTCACCATAATCAACTTCCCTATGAAGAATCCAATCACAAGGCCAAAGACTAATCCTATTACTGTTTCCATATCTCTACTATTATAGCTTGCTTTCAACTACAAGGCGAGCTTCGCCTTACGGTCTTTCATATATTGCTTTCGTGCGTCTTTCCATTCAGGCTTGTTGTATTCGTCTGTATAGTAGAATGCAAGTTGATAAGAATAGTCGCCCATCACCAGTTCGTACAGGTTGAAGGTGAATTCACCCAACAAGTTCTTCCAGTCAATCTGGCCTTTCGCTTCTCTTGGAACTTGTGTTACATAAGCGTAAACGCGCTCGCCCGACTCGTCTGTTCCCCATCCACTGTGCTCGGTGTCTTCTTGCAGTCTTGGGTATTTCAGGCGTAGTCCGCCAAGCAGTTGTTGCTGCAGGTCATCGGCGTCCGACTTCGTTTTCAAGAGAAAATCCACCTCCACGGAGAAAACCGTCCCTTCATATTGATATACATGCAACCTAACCTTCCTTCCCATGT
>DJQL01000145.1 GCA_002437565.1 Prevotella sp. UBA6387 | reverse complement strand
TAGTTGGCTATCTTTGGCTTGGCACTCGACAAGGCCGACAGCAAGGTCGACTTGCCTGCGTTGGGGAATCCCACGAGACCCACGTCGGCGAGGAGCTTCAGCTCCATGATTACGGTCATCTCCTGCGCCGGCTCACCGGGTTGCGCGAAGCGTGGGGCTTGGCGCGTGGCGGTACGAAACTGGAAGTTGCCCAATCCGCCGCGCCCGCCTTGCAGAAGCACGGCCTCTTGCCCGTCGTGGGTTATGTCGCACACATACTTTCCCGTCTCAGCGTTGTAGACCACGGTTCCGCATGGCACGTCGATATACTCGTCCTTGCCGTCGGTGCCGTGGCACTTGTCGGAACTACCGTTGCCACCGTGCTCGGCAAAGACGTGCTTCTTGTATTTCAAGTGCAGCAGCGTCCAGTAGTTGTGGTTGCCGCGCAGTATGACGCTACCGCCATTCCCTCCGTCGCCCCCGTCGGGGCCGCCGTTGGGCTGGTATTTCACGTGTCTTAGGTGCGCCGACCCCCTGCCGCCCTTTCCAGAGCGGCAGACGATGCGCACGTAGTCTACAAAGTTGGACTCCATGGTTATGCCAAAGCGTCAATGACGGCGCAGATGTCGCCGAAAATTCTGTCGAGTTCTCCAAGGCCGTTGATGTGGTGATGGATACCCTCTTTCTCATACCACTCAATGAGAGGTGCTGTCTGGCTGTGATACACGTTGAGGCGCTTCTTGATGGTCTCCTCGTTGTCGTCGGAGCGTCCGCTCTCTTGCCCACGCTTGATGAGTCGCTTCATCAGCTCGTCTTCGGGCACGTCAAGCTCAATCATGGCAGCCACCTTGTGTCCGCGCTTGGCGAGCATCTCCTTAAGAGCCTCTGCTTGTGGTATGGTGCGTGGGAAACCGTCGAAGATGACACCATTGTGCTCTTTGCCGAAACTGTCGTAAACGTCGGCGAGGATGCTCACCATGAGGTCGTCGGGGATGAGCTGGCCGTTGTCGATATATCCCTTGGCGGTCTTGCCCAGCTCTGTGCCGCGCTTGATTTGGTCGCGAAGCACGTCTCCTGTGGAGATGTGGCCGAGGCCGTATTTCTCAATCATCTTCTCGCTTTGCGTGCCCTTGCCTGAACCAGGGGCACCGAAAATAACAATGTTCTTCATTTTCCTGTTGTATTGTTAAAATGTAGTAGTTCAGAATCAGTCTTCCACGACGGTGTAAATGTCGCGGAGGTTGCGTCCCTGCTGGTCGTAGTCGAGACCGTAACCCACGATGAAGTCGTTTGGTATCTCCATTGCGGCATACTCTATGTCCAGATTTTCCTCAAGCTTGTTGGGCTTCACGAGCAGCGTGCAAATGTGGAGCGATTCCGGGTTGCGCGTGCCGAGGCTCTCAAGCATGCGCTTCATGGTCTTGCCCGTGTCCACGATGTCTTCCACTATGACCACCGTGCGGCCTTGCAACTCTTCGTTGATGCCGATGATTTCCTTGACCCTGCCAGTAGATGTCGTGCCTTGGTAGGATGCAAGCTTCACGAATGAAATCTCGCAAGGGATGGTGATGTATCGCATTAGGTCGGCGGCGAACATGAACGAGCCGTTGAGGACTGCTAAGAATAGAGGGTTTCGGCCGTCGAGGTCTTTGTTGATTTTTTCAGCAACGGCCTTCACGCGCCGTTGAATCTCATCCTCTGGGATAAACGTCTTGAACGTCTTGTCCTTAACTTTAATGATGCTCATAATGCGATGTTTGATTCGTTGAATTTTGAATAATACTGCAAAATTACGAAAAATAGGCGATACTTTTCCTTTAATCATCATTCTTTTTGTACTTTTGCACTGTTATGAAGATATTTACCGCTGCTCAGATTCATGAGCTTGACAAGTACACGATAGAGCACGAACCCGTGAAGGGCATTGACCTCATGGAGCGTGCCGCGAAAGCCCTCGCCGCCGCCATCATGGAAGAGTGGGCCGACAGCACTCCCATGGTCGTCTTCGCTGGCCCTGGCAATAATGGCGGCGACGCCCTTGCCGTGGCGCGGTTGCTCGCTGATGCTGGCTATAAGGTCTCGGTTTATTTGTTCAACATCCATAATAAGTTGTCTGAAGACTGTGCCACGAATCGCGACCGACTCGTGGAACAGCGAAAGGTGCTGTTCACGGAAATCTCGGTCAGCTTTGACCCGCCTGAGCTCGATGCCGCCACCGTGGTCGTGGACGGTCTCTTTGGTTCGGGGCTGAACAAGACGCTCATGGGTGGTTTCGCCTCATTGGTCAAGTATATCAACCAAAGCCCATGCAAGGTGGTCAGCATCGACCTGCCATCGGGCTTGATGTGCGAGGACAACACCTACAACGTTCACTCCAATATCATCCGCGCGGACCTCACCCTCACCATACAACAAAAGAAGTTGTCGATGCTCTTCGCCGACTGCCAGCAGTTCATTGGCCGGCTCAAGGTCATCGACATCAGGCTCAGCCCGGAGTATATCATGCATACCGAGGCTAAGTGCCGCATACTGGAGGAAAACGACGTGGCGTCGCTATTGCGTCGCCGTCCCGACTTCGCCAACAAGGGCACCATGGGCCACTCGTTGATAGTGGCTGGAAGCTTCGGAATGTCAGGGGCCGCCGTGCTCGCCACCAAGGCTTGCCTCAGGTCGGGAGTGGGAAAGGTCACGGTCCACACGCCAGCGCGCAACTACGACGTGATGCAAATCAGCGTGCCGGAAGCCGTGCTGCAACTCGACAAGGACGACTACGAGTTTTCCGAGAGCGTGACGTGCGACGATTTCGACTCTCTCGGCATTGGCCCGGGACTTGGCCTGTCGGAGAGCACTGCCGTGGCTCTCATCGGCCAGATAAGCCGCGCCAAGTGCCCAGTGGTAGCCGACGCCGATGCCATCAACATTCTGGCGAACCACCAGGCTTGGATTCAGCAACTGCCCAAGGGCATCATCCTCACGCCGCATCCCAAGGAGTTTGACCGCTTGATGGGAAGCGCGAGCGCGAGCGCTTACGACCGTCTCATGCGTGCCCGCCAGATGGCGGCGCGCATCAATGGATACATTATCCTCAAGGGACATTATTCGGCCTTGTGCCTGCCCGACGGCACCGTGCTGTTCAACCCCACGGGCAACAGCGGCATGGCGACGGCCGGCAGTGGCGACGTGCTCACGGGCATCATCACGGCCCTTCTCGCCAGAGGCTACGACCAGGCCGCCGCGTGCGCCCTCGGCATGTACCTCCACGGCCTTGCCGGAGACCTCGCGGCCAAGGACTTTGGGAAGGAGAGCCTCGTGGCGAGCGACATCATCAATTACCTCCCACAGGCTTTCAAGCGATTGGAATGAAGCTTATATCTTAATCAAAAACAATGAAGAATCACACTCTTTGCGGCTTTATGGCCGCCATGTCTTTCGCAGCGCTCTCCGTCTCAGCGCAGAGCGTGGAGGGAACAAGCTATATGCTCCCGAAGAATGGGTTGAGGTTCACCATAAAGGTGGAGAAAAAGCAATACACGCCAGGCGACTTCTGCCAGTACTCAGAACGGTTCATGAAGGCCAAGGCACCGCAGAAGCCGACTACTACTTATCGCATCATCGGTATAGACATCGACAAGACAGCCATACCCGACACTTCTCGGCAATTCACGCTCGTCATGGACAAGCGACGCTCCATCGACCATGTGTCGTTGACGCGTGGGGGCCAGCTTCTCGCTATCAACACCGAAGCCACGCAACCTGCGTTGCCTGAGCGCGTCTTCACGCCCATGCCAAAGCAGAAGCGTCTCAACCCTTCCGACTTCATGACCGAGGACATTCTCTCGGCTGGTTCCACGGCGAAGATGGCGGAGCTGACGGCAAAGGAGATATACGACATTCGCGACAGCCGCAACTCCCTCAGCCGTGGCGAGGCCGACAACCTGCCCAAGGATGGCGCGCAGCTCAAGCTGATGTATGACAACATGAACAGGCAGGAGAGCGCGCTCAGGCAGCTCTTTGAGGGATACTCTGAGACTGATACCACGTGGACGCAAATCAATTTCGTGCCAGAGCGCGAGGGGCGCACCGTGCTCTTCCGCTTCTCTTCCCACTTCGGCCTCGTGGATGCCGATGACCTCAGTGGCGAGCCTTACGAGTTGACAGTCGTCGACGAGCACACTGCCACCGACCCTATGTCAGACCCGGCAGAGAAGAAAAAGGATGACAAGGCCGACATCGGGCTTCGCTCTTGCTTGCCTTCCAAGGTCAAGGCCACGCTCACCACGGGCGACACCACTGTCGCCACCTATGAGGGCACCATGGCTCAATTCGGCTTCGTGCAGTCGCTCAGTGGCGACCTTTTCGGCAAGAAGCAGTCGGCACAAGTCGTATTCGACCCCATGACGGGAAGCGTGAGGAGCATCAAGTCAATAGACTTGAAGTAAGACTTTTCCACTATATTTTTATATTAAGCATTAGCGGGCGGCTCAAGTTTGAGCCGCCCGCTAATGCTTTTGTGCGGCTCGCAAGCCTTGGCATCTGTTCCTTGCCAGACGATATGTGCGTAAATGGTTCTTAGTGAAAGCTTTGGGCATGAGAAAAAATCTAAGCCATTTTGCCGTTAAACTTATTTAGTGTTCATTAATCGTCAATTTTTGTTTCATAAGCTTTTGTTTGCTAACTTTGCACCCCGCTAAGGTATAAACTAAGACGTATGAAGCAACAGTTACGTCGTATGAACAAGACTTTATTATAAACAACAACCTTAAAAGTAATGAAAAAGAAAAGTTTCTATGCGCACTCCCTTAGGAGAGTATGCTTGACAGGAACTCTTGTGTTGTCGGCTGCGGTCGCCAGCGCACAGAGTACTGTGGTCAAAGGTACCGTAAAGGATGCTAACGGAGAGCCGGCGATTGGTGCCACTATCAAGGTGCAGGGCGACACGAAGAGTGCCGCCGTCACTGACATTGATGGCAACTATACCATCACGGTTCCCTCGCCTAAGGCTAAAATCGAGGTGTCTTACCTCGGCGCGAAGACACAGGTCGTAGCCGTGGAAGGCAAGAACCTCATCAACGTGACCCTTCAAGACGAGAGCCAGGCCATCGATGAAGTCGTGGTCACCGCCCTTGGCATCAAGCGCCAGGCACGCTCTCTCGGCTACTCCACGACAAAGGTCGGTGGCGACGAATTCCAACTTGCCCGTGACCCTAACGTGGGTAACGCACTTTCCGGTAAGATCGCCGGTGTCTCCGTGGCGGGCAACGGCACGGGCTCAATGGGTTCGTCGCGTGTCGTCATTCGTGGCAATGCTTCCATCTCCGGCAACAACCAGCCTCTCTACGTGGTAGACGGAGTGCCTATGGACAATACCAACCAAGGCTCGGCTGGCCAGTGGGGTGGCTCGGACATGGGCGACGGCCTTTCAAACATCAACGCCGACGATATCGAGAGCATCCAGGTGCTGAAAGGCGCGGCGGCTTCCGCGCTTTACGGCTTCCGTGGTGGCAACGGCGCCATACTCATCACCACGAAGAGTGGACAGAAGGGCAAGCCCGTCTCTATCGAGGTGAACGAGAACCTCACGTTTAATACCATTTACGATTATCGCGATTTCCAAAAGGAGTTCGGCCTTGGCACGGAGGGCAACAAGCCGACATCGGCTACCGACGCGAAGAAAGGCGAATCGAGCTCATGGGGTGGCTACCTTGACGGCAGCGACGCTGTCAACTTCAAGGGCGATACATATAAGTATTCTTACCGCGACATCTGGAAGCAGTTCTACAAGACTGGTTACACTACCAACACCTCGGTCGCAGTCTCCGGTTCAAACAAGGAGGTGACATACCGCTTCGGGGCCTCTTACAACAAGGAGAAGAGCATCCTGCCTAACTCTGGCAACCGTCAGCTTGGCTTGAACATGAACACCACATACCAGATTCTCAAGAACCTCTCCGCGACTGTCACTGCCAACTACACGTTCGACCGCTCCAACGGCCGTTCCAACCTTTCCGACGGCAACGGCAACACCAACGCCTCGTTGCTCTATCGCGGCAACTCGTTCGACATGAACTGGCTGAAAGGCACTTCCGCAGGTTGGGGTACCAACGAAGACGGCTCCGAGATGATTGGCGGCACGAACGTCTACTTCAACAACCCATACTGGTTGCAGTATCGCAAGACCAACAACTTGAATCGTAACCGATTGATAGGCTCTATCACGTTGAAGTATGATATCACCGACTGGCTGTATATCCAGGGTGCCGTCCAGCACGATGGTTACAACCTCGAATACAAGCAGGTGCAGCCTATCGGCGCGGCAGCAGACCCTAAGGGTTGGATGACAGAATACGAGAAGAACTTCGCCGAGAACAACTACAACTTCCTCCTCGGGTTCAACAAGGAGTTTGGCGATGTCAGCGTTGGCGCCACGTTTGGCGGCAACAAGATGTACAACGAGTACAGGATATACCAGACCACCGATGGCGGTCGTCCGTTCACTGTGCCAGGATTCTGGTCGGTTAACAACATCACGGCCTCTGGCCAGAACCCAAAGAAGCAAGTGGTCCGCTATCAGGTCAACTCCTTCTATGGCACGGTAGACCTTGGTTGGCGCAACCAGTTGTTCTTGAACCTCACGGGACGCAACGACTGGTTCTCCACATTGTCGCCCGACAACAACAGCTACTTCTATCCTTCAGCCACTCTGTCTTGGGTCTTCACCGACTCTTTCCGCGACTCCATGCCTAAGTGGTTCGATTTCGGTAAGGTGCGTGCCGGCTACGCTTTTGCGTCAAACGGAACGTCTGCTTACCAGAACCTCTTGCTTTACCAGCTCCGCAACTACACTGTCAACGGCATACAGACTGCCACTCAGAACAATGGCAACACGTATCCAAACGAGAACCTGAAGCCTATCAAGATCACGGAGTTTGAGGTTGGTCTCAACCTCGCGTTCTTGCAGAGCCGCTTGACATTCGACATGGCTTACTACATGAAGAAGACCACAGACGACATTCTCTCTGTCTCCACATCGTCAACATCAGGCTATTCGGCTATGAAGGCCAACATGGGTGAGATTCAGAACTCAGGTTTCGAGTTCATGGCCGACGCTTATCCGGTGCGCAACAAGAACTTCTCTTGGAACACGACTTTCAACATCGCATACAACGACTCCAAGGTGAACAAGCTCAGCACGGGTACCGACCGTATCACCGTTGACGGTGGACAGTCGCGCAATGGCGATGTCACCATCTACCAGATCGTGGGTCAGCCGTTTGCCGAGATCGTGGGCTATCGCTACAAGCGCGATGCCAATGGCAACCTGCTTCTCAAGAAGGGCCTGCCACAACACTCTGAGACCAAGGATGTGCTCGGCAATGCTGTCTACAAGTGGACTGGCGGTTGGCGCAACACGTTCACATACAAGGGCTTCAACCTTGGCTTCTTGCTCGATTTCAAGTTCGGTGCCAAGCTCTTCTCCGGGACCAACCACCAGCTCTACCAGACTGGTCTGCACAAGAACACCCTTCTTGGGCGCACGCAAGCTAATCCTGCCGGCGACATCTGCATGACTGGTATCGACGAGGAGACAGGCCAGGCCAACACTACGCACGTCACTTCTTACGACTATTTTAAGGCTATTGCAAACGAGAACATCGCTGAGGAGTTCGTCTACAGCGCCGACTTCATCAAGCTCCGTGAGTTGTCGTTTGGCTACACGTTCCCAGCAAGCATGCTCTCAAAGGCAGGCTTCATCAAGGGCATCAGCCTCTCGCTCGTGGCACGCAACCTTTGGACTATCATGAAGCATACGCCTAACATCGACCCAGAGTCGTGCATCAACAACACCAATGCACAGGGTCTTGAGTTGAACGGCTATCCGGCAACCCGCAACGTAGGCTTCAACTTGAATGTTAAGTTCTAAAAAACTCAAAAAAGACACAACAATGAAAATCTATAGTATATTGTTAGCTTCTGCTCTCACTTTGGGAATGACAGGTTGCGGTGACTTTGGTGACCTGAACAATAACCCTGAGAGCATAAACAAGGGCAACGTGCCCTACGAGATGCTGTTCACCAACGCGGAGCACCAGTGCCTTGGGTCCGACTGGGACCAGTGGCGCACGGGTTGCATCTACTCATCGCAGTTCGTGCAGCAGATGGTATCCATCAACTGGTGGGACAGCTATGGCCGCTACCAGTGGAGCGACGGCTACTCTTCGTCGTTCTGGGGCATCTACGACAGCGACCGTGGCGCGCTGCGCGACGTGACCACCGTTTACGACAAGTGGAAGAGCGAGGATGGCATGGAGCTTGACTGGAACATAGCGCGCGTGATGCGTGTCTACGCCTTCAGCAAGATGACCGACCTCTATGGTGACATACCTTACAGTCAGGCAGGCCGTCCGGCGGAATATTCCTACCCGAAGTATGACACGCAGGAGTCTATCTACAAGAGCATGCTGCAGGAGCTCGACGAGGCCCAGGCCAACCTCTCAAGCGGAACGGCCAAGATGAAGACGGCCGACGTCTATTTCAACGGTGACGCCGCCAAGTGGAAGAAGTTTGCCAACAGCCTCATGCTCCGTCTGGCCATGCGCATAGCCGACGTAGACAAGGCCACCGCTACCGAGTATGTCAAGAAGGCCGTGGCCAACGGTTTGCTCACCGGCATCGACGACAACGTGATGCTCCAGCACTCTGCCGACGCTTCCACGACCAACGACTCTTGCGAGCCTTTCGCCAAGATTATCGCGCATGAGGATCGTGAGTTCTTCCTCTCCGACTTCTTCGTCGGCATGCTGAAGAACACCAACGACCCACGCCTGTCGCTCATAGCCACTGTCGCGCCTTACGCGGGCAGCGGCCAGTATACCGACATCCAGAGCAACACCAGTGGCACATGGACTGTCAACGACTACGGCAACATGTCGTTCGACGCGCAGCAGGGTATGCTCCAGGGCGGTTACAGCGATGGTCCCAACAGTCAATACTTCATCGGCAAGAGCCCTGAGGCTCAGGTGAAAGGCTCTATCTGGGCCAAGTTCAACGACGAGACATGGCGTTCCGACTATGCAAAGAATTTCTCTTCGCCTAACCGTTGCACATATGCCGACCCAACCACTCCTACGTTTATTCTCACCTACGCACAGCAGGAGCTCCTCCTCGCCGAGGCTGTGGTTCGCGGCATGATTTCTGGCGACGCTAAGACCTACTATGAGAATGGCGTGAAGGCCGCCTTCGAGCAGTTCACGCAGTTCCGCAACGGGGCTGCCGCCATCAAGGTGGTGACCGACAAGTACGGCTCTCTCGCCGAGGCTGCCAACAAGTATCTTGAGGCTAACCCTTACGACGCGAGCAAGGCACTGGAGCAAATCAACACGCAATACTACATCACCTCGTTCGGCGACGAGTATGAGGTGTTCTCCAACTGGCGTCGCTCCGGCTTCCCGAAGCTCACGCCCAACGTGAACGCCGCCAAGGACGGACAGTGCGCCACGAATGGTGGCTCCATCCCGCGCCGTTTCCGCTACCCGGTGTCTGAAGGTCAGGTCAACTCCGCCCACTACGATGAGGCCGTCAGCCGCCTTTCAGGTGGCGACCGCATGGACTCTCGCGTGTGGTGGGATGTTGAGAACAAGGGAAAATAACCTTATATAGATAAAAACGATAAAAAAGCGAGGCTCCCAAGCGAGAGTCTCGCTTTTTTTTGATGTACTTTCTTGCGTTTGCCTGCTAAAATAAAAAAATGTTATCGGAATAAACTTTTTTGTAATTATTTCGTAATATTTGTAAGAAAAGTTTTAAATTTGCAGCGTAGAGTTGCATAGAATAGTGAGAACCTACTAAAGAGCAATCTTTATCATTAACTATAATTTGTATTTTTATGTCAAAACGAGTACAAACAGTCGGCATGCTGCTCGCACTCACTTCAATGGCCATTGGGGGGGGTAACACGGCTTATGCAGGCACGGTGACCTCTGTCAACGAGGCGCAAGACGTGAAACAAGACGCGCAATGCAAAGGTATCGTTGTAGATGCATCGGGAGAACCAATGATTGGTGCTTCCGTATCAATCAAGGGCAAGGCAGGAGTTGGAGCCGTTACCGATGTAGACGGTAAATTCACGCTCAAGAATGTCAAAAAGGGTGATGTGCTTCGCATCACGTCGATTGGCATGACCCCAGCTGAGGTCACATACCAAGGCCAGGAACTGAAAGTGACACTTGAAGACGACTCAAAGGCTCTTGATGAAGTCGTGGTGACAGCCCTTGGTATCAAGAAAGACGCCAAGAAATTGGGCTATGCCGTGAGCACTATCGGCGCGGCAGACCTCACCAGGACAGGTTCAAGCAACATCGCAGACGGACTCTATGGCAAGGCCACAGGCGTGCGCATACAGTCGGCTCCGGGTGGCGGCACGTCAGCGGTGTCCATATCTGTCCGTGGTCTTTCCTCCATCTCCGGCAATACTCAACCCTTGATCGTGCTTGACGGTGTGCCTATCCACAATGGCAATGCCAACAACAACGACTACTGGACAAGCCAGCGCATCGAGTCAAACGGTCTTGTGGACATCAACCCAGAGGATGTGGAGAACATCTCCATCCTTAAAGGCGCGGCTGCGTCGGCACTTTATGGTTCTGAGGCAGCCAACGGTGTTGTAATGATCACTACAAAGAAAGGACAGAAGGGCGGCGGCACGCACGTCGACTTCAGTGCCAACGTGAGCATAGACCGTGTAGCTTATATGCCTGAGATACAGAAAGAGTTCGGCCCCGGCTACGACAACTACGTTCTTGGAGACAAGGACCAGAGTGCGTTGACGGGATTCCGCACCACGCGTATGGACCTCAACGGCAATCCTATCACCACGACCAACCGCGAGACATATTATTCTTACGGCGCGCGTTATGACAAGAGCAAGAAAGTCACTTACTTCGACGGCACGGAGCGTGAGTTCACTCCCATTGACCACAACCAGTGGAACGACATTTTCCGCACGGGCGTGAACCAGACATACAACATCGCGTTGACAAACAGCACCGAGCGCAATAACGTTCGTTTCTCATACACCTACAACGATGTCCTGCCGATGCAGTACAACTCGAACAACCGCAAGCACAACTTCAACTTGAGCGGAGCGTTCGACGTTACCAAGAACATACAACTGAACTATAGCGCCACTTACACGTCGCAGTACATCAAGAACCGCCCATACCGTATCTCACGCCTTACCAACAACTACTCGGGCATGATGGGCGGCTTCACCGACGTGAAGTATATCCGCGAACACACCATGACAAGCGCGGGCTACATGAACTCCATAGCATTGATAAACGGCGGTACCGACCAGACGGTGACTCCCGACGAGCAGTTCCTCTATACCCCGATGGGTTCCACGTCGTTGATGAGCGAGTACTTCTGGAATATCTTCGGCAAGACCCAGGAAGAACAGCACAACCGTTTCATCGGCTCAGTGAACCCTACGTGGCAAATCGTCCCTGGCTTGAAACTGAGCGCGCGTCTCGCTGCCGACCTCACGACCGACAAGACCGAGAACAAGAACAGGGCCGAGAACGCGCACTCGTTCTCTACCGATGGCCACTACTCCGACTCTTACGGCCTGCAGAACTACCAGTACAAGATCGTATACGGCGATGCCATGTTGATGTTCGACAAGACATTTGCCGAGAAGCATAACGTCATGGCCAACTTCGGTTGGAACGCGCGTCAGGAGAACCTGTATCAGAGTGCCGTGAGCACGCAGAACGGCTTGTTGCAGGAAAACTGGTTCGACCTTGCCGCATCCGTAGGCACGAAGAACGCCAGCATGAACAAGCAAGAATTGCTCCGCACGGGTATGTTCCTCACCGCAAGCTATGGCTACGACAACTGGGCATACATTGAGGCATCGCTCCGCCAGGAGAAGACTTCCACGCTCGCAAAGGGTCACAACTCATTCTGGTATCCGTCAGTAAGCGGAAGCGTCCTGTACACCGAGCTTCTCAAGGAGAAGCGCCCGAGGTGGTGGAACTATGGCAAGGTTCGCCTGTCTTACGGTGTCGTGGGTAACGCACCTGAACTGTACAAGGCCAACCTCGTGCTGAATGCCGAGACACTGAACCGTGACAACTCATACACGTACATATATGTGCCAACAAGCATTGGCAACGAGAGCCTTACTCCTGAGAAAAAGCGCGAGTTTGAAATCGGTATCGAGAACAAGTTCCTCAACAACCGCTTGGGCTTCGAGTTCAACTTCTATAGCAACGACATCAAAGACCAGATCCTTCAGACATCGGCAGCCGCCTCAATGGGTGGCCGCAGCATGTGGATGAACGTGGGCGACTTGACCAACAAGGGTATCGAGTTCAGCGTAAACGGCACTCCTATCGTGAACAAGGACTGGCAGTGGGATCTTCGTGCCAACATCGCATGGAACCAGAACAAGGTGAAGAAACTTGCCGACGGCCTTGACCGCCTTGAGCATTACAGCACCGACGGTGCCGTGCGTCTTGAGTCGCACGTGGGTGAGTCCATGGGCGACTGGTACGCGTGGACATGGAAGAAAGACGAGAAGACCGGCCAGTATCTCATAGGCTCTGATGGTCTGCGCATTGCCGACAAGACCGAGATGCACAAGGTTGGTAACGCCATGCCTAAGCTCACTGGCGGATTCGGCACAAGCCTGAGCTACAAGAACTGGACTCTTAACGTGAACTTCGACTTCCGCATCGGTGGTGACGTGCTCAACTTGCCGTGGCAGTACATGATGTCGGTTGGTAACATCACCGATGCCGTTGGCGTTCGTGACGCCAAGACCGGCGGTATATTCTACTACAGCAAGACCGACAAGGTTACCGACAAGGCAAGCCTCGTTCGCGTGGATGCCTCGCAAATACAGAACTACAAGCGTGGCGAGACCATGATCGACGGCCACTATGTATGGGACAACGGTCTCATCCTGCCAGGCGTGAAGGAAGACGGAACGCCAAACGACATCATCGTCACACAGTTCGAGGCCAATGACGGCCTTTATGGTTGGGGTTCGGGCGCAACACAGAGCTATGCTGATGCCATCCAGAAAAACTCTTACGTCAAGTGTCGTGAGATTAGCTTGGCATACACCTTGCCGAGGTCGCTCACCAAGAAGTTCGCTTGCAACAACCTTACTGTTTCCGCATTCGCACGCAACCCGTTCTACATCTACCGTTCAATGAAGTTGTTCGACTCAGAGACAACCGACGGCACCAACTGGATCTACCAGTCAATCATCGGCGGTTCCACGGCAAGTGCCCGCACGTTCGGAGTCTCACTGCGTGCAAGCTTCTAAACATAAATATGTATCCAAAAGAGACATGAAATAAGAAAACGACATGAAAAAGAATATATTTTCATCGATATTGGTGACAGGATTGGCTGTCCTTACTCTTGGTGCTTGTTCTGATTTGGACTACACCGAAAAGTACCAAAATCCATCCACCACAAAGTCGGCCACCGTGCCCGACGTGTTCACGGCCGTGCTTGCCAAAGGCAACACGTGGATGAACCCCATTTATTACCGCTATTATTGCCAAATGTCAACATCGGGAATCTACTCTGGCATCTTTGGCAGCTCAAACGGCAAGGGTCGTTTCATGGGCGCGGGCGAGCCTCGTTACAACGATCGTTGGAAGGAGTTCTACGATATGCTCACGCAGTATCGTCTCCTCCAGAAGACTTACAACGGGCTGAGCGACGAGCAGAAAGCGAACAATGAGGTGTTCCTCATTCTCTCGCGCACGTTGATAGACGCGCAGCTCCATGAGATGCTGTCGCTTTTCGGCAGCGTCCCATTCAGCGGCTCGGGCACGCTTTGGGAGAACAGCGACTATTCTGGTTCAAAGGAGAAAGACGTGTACGATGACGACACCGAGCTGTACAAGCAAATCCTGACTGACCTTAAAGAGGCTGGCGACTACTTTGCTAACGGCGGCCCCAACGCCGTGGCACAGACAAGTCTGAAGAACAAGGACTACACGCGCGCGGCCGGCAACGTGGCGTTATGGCAGAAGTACATCAACTCACTGCGTCTGCGCATCGCCCTGCACCTCGCCACCAACGGCGACCTCGTGAGTGAGGCCAAGGCTGCAATAGCGGAAGTGCTCAACAACCCGAGCAAGTATCCTGTCATCGAAAGCAATGACGACAACATGGGCGTTGATCCGAGCACAAACACCGACACTTTCAACTTCGGCAAGTCGCTCTCGCAAGCCCTGCATGGTGGCTACACACCGTCGCAGGCTTACCTTGACGCCATGAACCTTCCTGCAAACGGCAAGCCTGATGCTGGCACCGACCCACGTATAACCGTGTTGCTCGACCCGAACCCCGATGGGGAGTACATCTCTTACGACGTGACAAAGTCGAACCAGGAAATTTCCAACATCGCTTCCGAGAAGATACAAGAATACGCAAAACGTGGCATTACGGGTGCCGGTTACTATTGCACGCTCGACTCTACAGCCTATGCTGGTGTCAAGGAGTATGATGGCAACCAAAACACCTTTGGTCTTTGGATTGGCGCAGCCGAGGTTAGCCTGTCTAAGGCCGAAGCCTATCTCATGGGTTATGGCGTGGCCGCGGACCCATCGAAGGCTAAGGAGTGCTTTGTGAATGGTGTCAAGCAGTCGACCGACTATTATTGGAACGTCAAGACCACAAGCTCGTTCTTTGACGCGAAGAATCCTAACGACAGCTACCGCAGCCACCGCGAATGCGTGAAGCCGTCAGACGAGGCAATATTGGCGTATGCCAACAGCGTTTGGCAGCCAACGCAGAAAGCCATTGCCACACAGCTTTGGCTCAACTATAGCTGGACCAACACGCTTGAGGCTTGGAACGTGACACGTCGCACTGGCTATCCAGAGGTCACATTCTCAGAGGACGGCATCACGACAAACTATCCGAAGCCAGCCAACCGTCTGCCTTATCCAAGCGACGAGCAGAACTATAACCAGGTAAACTGGAGTAATGCCGTTAAAAAGTATTATGATAGTAGTGATACTTATGGTTATTACACCAAGCTGTTCTGGGCTAAGGACAACTACTACAAGTTGAGCGGCGTGAAGCAATGATGTAATATTCCGTATCGTGGCAAGCCCTTGCAGGGCACAATATCAAAAAAGCGAGGTTCACAAACGTGAACCTCGCTTTTTATTTGAGGGTAATGTGCTTATTATCAGTTTGTTGCCATGTGGCTATGTTTGGCCGTCGGCTTCACACTTGAATCGCGATGCCTTCACGCTTGAATCGCGTTGCCTTTACGCTTGAATCGCGTCGCGATTCAAGCGTAAGGCCGACGCGTTTTCGGTGGCGCAGCGTGCGGACGTCGTACGACTTATGTTCCTTCGCGATGCCGTTTGTCATGTGTGGCGAGAATATGTGGCTTGCCTCATAAATGGCTCGATGTCTCACCAGGTAGTCATATTGCAGACATGCCCACCTAAGCTCAACTTTTTAAGGATTATATTTGCCGTAAATTTGACTATATCGTTTTTTAGCATTAACTTTGTGATGTCAGATTAATTCAAACGAAACGACTATGGTGCAGAATGTCAAGGAAGTCCCCTACGGAGTCTCCGATTTTCGGACAATGGTAGAGCAAAACCTATACTATGTGGACAAGACCATGTACATCCCGGAACTGGAGAAGCAGGCGCGGTACATCATCTTCATCCGTCCCAGGCGTTTCGGCAAGAGCGTCTTCCTGGGCATGCTCCATTCTTATTATGACTGCCGTACGAAGGACAAGTTTGACCAGTGGTTTGGCAACCTCTGGATCGGCAAACATCCAACGCCCTCTCGTGGCAGGTACCAGGTGCTGTTCCTCGACTTCTCTATGGTTGGGGGCAACATAGACGAATTGGAGGAAAAGTTCAACTTTTATTTGGGTGTGCAACTGGATGGCTTCGTCCGTTACTATGATGAGCATTATTCTGACTCGATCAAGCAGAGCGTCTATGCGGCGAAGGACGCAGGCGGTAAGCTCGCGATTATCCAGAATGAGGCGAAAGCCAAGGGCTATCCCCTCTACCTCATTATAGACGAATATGACAACTTCACCAATACCGTGCTCAACGAACGAGGCGAGAAGGTGTATTGGGCGATAACCCACGCCGAGGGCTTTTACCGCGACATTTTCAAGAAGTTCAAGGGAACTTTCGAGCGTATTTTCATCACAGGCGTGAGCCCCGTGACACTCGACGACGTGACGAGCGGATTCAACATAGGATGGCATATCTCCACCAAGCCAGAGTTCAACCAGATGCTTGGATTCTCCACGGAGGATGTATATGACATCTTCAATTATTACAAGGGCACGGGCGAGGTTCGCCCCGACTGTGACGTTGACGCGGTGGTGAAAGAGATGACGCCGTGGTACGACAACTATTGCTTCTCCAAGGATGCTTTCTTCACCCAGAGCAAGGTGTTCAATTGCGACATGGTAATCTATTACCTGCGCAACTACATGAGCTACGGACGGTCTCCAGAGGAAATGATAGACCCCAACACGAAGACCGACTACAACAAGATGAAGAAGCTGCTACAGCTCGACAAGATGGACGGCGACCGCAAGGGCGTGATACGCACCATCGCCGAGAAAGGCGAGATAGCTGCCCAGCTCTTCACCACGTTCCCTGCTCACGACATCACCGACCCCGAGGTGTTCCCGAGCCTTCTGTTCTATTACGGCATGCTGACCATCAAGGGCGTATTGGGTAGCCAGATCATATTGGGCATCCCCAACAACAACGTACGCAAGCAGTATTACGGTTTCCTGCGCGACGAGTATCAAGAAGTGAGGCATATCAACACAAGCGACCTCATCACGATGTACACCTATATGGCCTTCGATGGCAAGTGGCGTGAGGTGTTGGAGCACATGGCCGATGCCTACGAGAAAGTGTCATCGGTGCGCGACGGCATAGAAGCTGAGCGAAACCTGCAAGGCTTCTTCATGGCTTATCTCAGTTTGGATCCCTATTACTACACGGCACCGGAGTTGGAACTCAATCATGGCTATTGTGATTTCTTCCTCTTGCCCGACCTCACCCATTATCCCACCAAGCACAGTTATATTTTGGAACTGAAGCTTTTGCCGAAGAGGGAGAAAGGCGAGGAAAAAGAACGCTATGCCGCACGGATAGGGAAACAATGGCAGGATGCCGAAAGGCAAATAAACCACTATGCCGAAGCCCCGAGGGTGGAGGCACTGCGACAGGGCACGACGCTGCACAAGATTATCATGCAATTTGACGGTTGGAAGTTGTGGAGGATGGACGAGGTGTAGGCTGGTATTTATCAACTTGAATTAATTCCGCCAACGGATTATATATAGATAAACTACAAAAAAGCGAAGCTCCCGACATGAGAGCTTCGCTTTTTTGTTGGCAATATGTTTTGTTATGAGTTTACTATTGCACGCTTTCATTCATGGCATTTATATGCGTCAGAGTTTCCGCCCCTCGAACCCCTCTATCATGGCGCGCCATTCGGGTGTGAAGCCGACCTTCTCGCCCTTCGTGGTGTCGTAGAGCACCATTATGGTTTC
>DJQL01000097.1:17266-19133 GCA_002437565.1 Prevotella sp. UBA6387 | reverse complement strand
CTTCCTCGTTTATGCCGACCATAGCAGGGCCGAGGTCTTCTGAGAGTTCCGCAAGCTTGGCAGCATCCTTGTAGTTGGTCACGGCCTGGACTATTGCCGCCGCACGCTTGGCTGGATTGCCGCTCTTGAATATGCCGGAACCCACAAACACGCCCTCTGCTCCAAGCTGCATCATCAATGCCGCATCGGCTGGCGTGGCCACGCCACCGGCGGCGAAGTTAACCACTGGCAACTTGCCGTTGTCATGGACATATTTCACGAGGTCGTAAGGTGCCTGAAGCTGCTTGGCAGTCTCGAAGAGTTCATCCTCTGCCATGCCCACGAGTCGGCGAATCTCACTCTGCATGAGTCGCATATGGCTCACGGCCTGAACCACGTCGCCAGTGCCTGGCTCGCCCTTGGTGCGAATCATAGTGGCACCCTCGGCAATGCGGCGAAGGGCCTCGCTGAGGTTCTTGGCACCGCAAACAAAAGGCACGTCAAACTTGGTCTTGTCTATGTGGTAAACGTTGTCGGCAGGGCTGAGCACCTCGCTCTCGTCGATGTAGTCTATCTCTATGGCCTGCAATATCTGCGCCTCGGCGATATGTCCGATGCGGCACTTTGCCATCACGGGTATCGACACGGCCTGCTGTATGCCCTTTATCATCTTGGGGTCGCTCATGCGTGCCACGCCGCCAGCCGCGCGTATGTCGGCAGGGATGCGCTCCAGGGCCATCACTGCGCACGCGCCGGCAGCCTCAGCTATTTTTGCCTGTTCGGGCGTAGTAACGTCCATGATAACACCGCCCTTGAGCATCTGCGCCAGGTTGCGGTTCAATGTCATTCTGTCTTCCATGTTCTATATTCACTTGGTGATTTGCCTACTATGTTCTTGAAAAACCTCGACAAATGCGCTTGCGATGAGAACCCGAGACCACGCGCTATCTCCTGGATGGTCTTGCCGGTCTTGGACAACTGCCGCTCAATGTCTCTCACGATGAAATCGTCGATGATGCTCTTGGGGCTCTTGCCGGCTATGCGCCGACACACCTGCCCAAGATAGGCACTGCCCACGTTCAACTTTTCGGCGTAGGATGCCACGTCGCTGTTGACGGCGAAGTCTTGGCGAACGAGCGACACGAAGTCGTTGTAGAGCTGAGAGCTCCTGCCCTGGAGCACGGTCGTGGCCGCCAGTTGCCTTTGGCAGAACTCGTTGGCCTTGCCCACGGCCTCTTCCATGTCCATGCCCTTGCACAGAGCCACGGCAAGCGACGAGGAGAAGCCATTGCTCAGGCCGTGACGGTTGTCGTCGTCGATGAAGCAAACATTGCCTGGAACCATGTCGCCCAAAAGGGCGTGAGCCTCTTGCCGCCGCACCACGATGACGGAGCACAACGGGAACAGCCTGCGCCTCACTATGCCGAGGGCCTCATCGCCCATCAGCCTGTCGCCACGGCTTGAGAAAAGCACGGGGTCGTAGACCACGAAAGCGGGCGTGTAGCGACGCAACGCCTCAACGACCGTCTGTATGGTCTCCACGCGCCTCATCATGCCAATCTTGACCACCTTGGGCTGCACGTCGTTGACGAGAGCCTCTATCTGACCGCCCACCACACCGGCTGGCAGGTCGTGAAACTCCTGGATGCCAAGGGTGTTTTGCAGCGTGATGGTTGTGATGGCGGAAACGGCGGTAAGTCCAAGCTCTGATATATATTTTATATCAGCCTGGATTCCCGACTCTCCCGTTGGGTCACTTCCGGTTATGGTCAGAATGGTCTTGTCCTGCATTTGTCTTGTCTTTCCGCGTGCAAAGGAAAGAAGAATGTAGCAAAAGCCAACCGTTTTGCTCGCCTTTTGATAATCTTTGCTTCAATTTGTATAACTC
>DJQL01000097.1:5581-17132 GCA_002437565.1 Prevotella sp. UBA6387 | reverse complement strand
CTTCCCTCTTCCCTCTTCCCTCATCTCTCTCCTATCGGCACATACCCTTTCTGTTCCAATATGTTCTTGTAGGCAGGTCGGATGATGCGACGGCCATCGAAGTTGAGTTCCTCTATGCGGTGTGCCATCCAACCCACGATGCGCGCCATGGCAAAGATGGGCGTGTAGATTTCCTGCGGCAGTCCGAGCATTTCATATATAAAGCCTGAGTAGAAGTCGAGGTTGGCGCAGATGGGTTTCTTCGACTTCCTGAATGCCGTGACACACTTCACGCCTTCCTGCTCTATGAGTTTCAAGAACTCATATTCCTTCATCCTGCCTTTCTCCTTGGCCAGTTCACCGGCAAGGCGTTTCAGTTCCACCGCACGAGGGTCGCTCATGGTGTATACGGCATGGCCGATGCCATAGATTAGCCCCGACTTATCGTAGGCCTCCTTGCGGAGCATGTGGTTGAGATAGGTGTCTATCTCGTCTATGTCCGTCCAGTCGGAAATGTTCTCCTTCAAGTGATGGAACATGTTGATGCACTTGATGTTGGCGCCTCCATGCAGTGGGCCTTTCAGCGAGCCTATGCCCGCCGCTATGCTCGAATAGGTGTCTGTGCGGGTCGAACTCGTCACGCGCACGGTGAACGTGGAGTTGTTGCCGCCGCCATGCTCTGCCTGGGTTATGAGCAGCAGGTCGAGCATGCGCGCGTCGAGGTCGGTATAGTCGCGCTTGAGCATGTAGAGGAAGTTCTCCGCTATGCCAAGGTTTTCCTTCGGGTGACTGATGTGCAGGCTGCTGCCTTGCACCGAGTGGCGATAGATGTTGTAGGCATAGGCCACTATGGTGGGAAACTTGGCTATCAGCTCCACCGCCTGCCTCATGAGGTTGTCGCGGCTTATGTCGTCGGGGTTGGGGTCGAGGGTGTACATCTCCAGCACGCATCGCGAGAGGATGTTCATTATGTTAGAGCCCTCAATGTCGATGATGTGCACTATGGTGCGGTGGTCGAGAGGCATGTTGTCGTTGAGCAGCTCAGTGAAAGCCGCCAGTTCTTCCTTGTCGGGGAGCTTGCCCGACAACAAGAGGTAAGCCACCTCCTCGAAGCCGAAACGCTTCTCTTTCAGCAGTGGCGACACGAGGTCGTCAAGTTCGTATCCACGGTAGTAGAGCCGTCCGGGGCAGGGCTTCAGCGTGCCGTCGTCGGCACGGTCATAACCGATGACATTGCCTATGTTTGTCAGGCCCACGAGCACGCCAGAGCCGTCATCGTTGCGCAAGCCGCGCTTCACGCCATACTTGGTGAAGGCCTCCTGCGGTATCTTGCAGGCGTCCTTTACCTCGTCGCTGAGTTTGTATACTAAATATTCCTTCTTCATAGCTGCTCGATGATCTTTTCGCCAAACTGCTTCGTGCCTACGCTCTTGCCATCGGGCATGAACCTCGCGAGGTCTGCCGTGGCCACGCCTTTTTGGAACAGGCTCTCCAAGGCGTTCTCTATCAATCGGCCGGCCTCGTGCCAACCCATGTAGTCGAGCATCATCACCGCCGAGAGGATTATGCTCGACGGGTTCACGATGTCCTTACCGGCAATGTCGGGTGCTATGCCGTGGGTGGCCTCGAAGATGGCGTGGCCAGTCTGGTAGTTGATGTTTCCGCCGGGCGCTATGCCTATGCCGCCCACCTGTGCGGCGAGCATGTCGGAAACGTAGTCGCCATTGAGGTTCATCGTGGCTATCACGCTATAGTCTTGCGGCTTCAGCAGCGCGTTTTGCAGGAACGCGTCGCAGATGCAGTCGTTCACCACGAGGCGACCGTCGTCGAGGGCATCCTTGTATTCGCGCTCGGACAGTGCGTATCCCCACTTCTTGAATCCACCCTCGGTAAACTTCATTATGTTGCCCTTGTGCACGAGCGTCACGGTCTTGCGGCCATGGGCCAAGGCATAATCTATGGCGGCGCGTATGAGTCTCTCGCTGCCCTCCCTGCTCACGGGCTTCACGCCGAAGCCCGATGTCTCGGGGAAGCGCACCTTGGCCACGCCCATCTCGTCGTGGATGAAGTCGTAGAACCGGCGCGCCTCGGGTGTGCCGGCCTCCCACTCTATCCCGGCGTATATGTCCTCGGTGTTCTCGCGGAAGATGCACATGTCTACCTTCTCGGGATGCTTCACCGGGCTCACCACGCCCTTGAAATAGCGCACGGGGCGTTGGCACACATAGAGGTCAAGGCCCTGGCGAAGTGCCACGTTGAGGCTGCGTATGCCGCCCCCGACGGGGGTCATGAGCGGTCCCTTTATACCAACGAGATACTCTCGGAAAGCGTCCATGGTGGCTTGCGGGAGCCACTCGCCCGTGTGCTCGTGAGCCTTGCCGCCCGCGAGCACCTCTTTCCACCCTATCTTGCGCTTGCCGGCGTAAGCCTTTTCCACGGCCGCGTCCACCACGGCTTGCATCACGGGAGTGACCTCCGCGCCCACGCCGTCGCCCTCAACGAAAGGTATTGTTGGATTGTCTGGCACTATCAGTTTGCCATTTGCCTTTGTTATCTTCATCTTGTATCGTTTCTATGTTAATTGTGTGTTGTCAAGTAGTTGAGCGCGCTGCCGGCCTTCAGCCACTCTATCTGCAACTCATTGTATGTATGCCGGGCCTTGAATGATTCCTTGGTGCCGTCAGCGTGGACGAGCGTCACCGTGAACTCGCTGCCCGGTGCCATGCCCTTCAGTCCGGTGACCGACACGCGGTCGTCTTCCCTCACCTTGTCGTAGTCGGCCTTGTCCTTGAAGGTCAAGGCGAGCATTCCCTGCTTCTTGAGGTTGGTCTCGTGTATGCGCGCGAAGCTCTTGGCCAGCACCACGCGCACGTTGAGGAAGCGCGGCTCCATGGCGGCGTGCTCGCGCGAGCTTCCCTCGCCATAGTTGTCTTCCGCCACGATGATGCTTGGCACACCCTGCTCCTTGTAGTGCCTTGCCACTGCCGACACCTCTTTGTATTGGCCGTCGATTTGGTCTTTCACGCTGTTGCTCTTTCCCGTGAAAGCGTTTTCAGCGCCCATGAGCAGGTTGCCCGATATGTTTTGCAAATGGCCACGGAAACGCAGCCACGGTCCTGCCATGGATATATGGTCGGTGGTGCACTTGCCTTTTGCCTTTATGAGCACTGGCATTCCCTCCAAGTCCTCGCCATCCCAAGCCGGGAATGGCGCAAGCCTTTGCAGCCGCTCCGAGCGTGGGTCGATGACCACCTCCGCGTCATTGTCCTCATGCGGAGGCACGAAAAGTCCTTCTTTCTCCAGTTGCTCCATGTTGCCGACTTCTTGCCCATCGCTCACGGTGAAGCCCGACGGTGGGAAGGCCTCGCCTCGTGGCTCGTCGAGCATTACCTCGTTGCCGTCGGCATCCAGGAGCTTGTCGGTGGCGGGATTGAAGTCGAGCCGTCCGGCCACGGCAAGGGCCACTACCATCTCCGGCGAGCCTATGAAGGCGAATGTGTTGGGGTTGCCATCGGCACGGCGGCGGAAGTTGCGGTTGAACGATGTCACGATGGTGTTCTTGCGGTTGTCATCGTCGGTATGACGCTTCCACTGCCCTATGCAAGGGCCACAGGCATTGGTTATTATCACTCCGCCTACACTCCTGAGGTCTTCGAGTATGCCGTCGCGCTCCGCCGTGGCGCGAATCATCTCCGACCCGGGATTGATGATGAGCTCTGCCTTCACCGGTATGCGCTTTTCAATGGCCTGGCGAGCCACCGACGCGGCGCGCGCCAAGTCTTGATACGATGAGTTGGTGCAAGAGCCCACCAACGCCACTTCCACCTTCAATGGATAGCCTTCCCTTGGGGCCTTGGTCTTCATCTCCGACAGCGGCGTGGCGGCATCGGGCGTGAACGGCCCGTTGAGGTGTGGCTCAAGGGCCGACAAGTCGATGGTTATCATCTGGTCGAAATACTTGTCTGGCTCGGCATACACTTCCGCGTCGCCCTTGAGGTCTTGGGCATTGGCAAGCGCCATCTCGGCAACGTCGTCGCGACCAGTCTGGCGAAGGTATGCCGCGGTGTTGCCGTCGAATGGGAACAGCGAGCACGTGGCTCCAAGCTCCGCGCCCATGTTGCATATAGTGGCGCGTCCGGTCGCGGAAAGGCTCGCCACGCCGTCGCCGAAATATTCGAGTATGGCGTTTGTGCCGCCTTTCACCGTGAGGCGACCGAGAATTTCAAGGACGACATCCTTTGGCGAGGCCCAGCCAGAGAGCTTGCCAGTGAGCCTCACGCCTATGAGTCGAGGCAAGCGCAGCTCCCAAGGCTGCCCGGTGAGCACGTCCACGGCATCGGCTCCACCCACGCCCACGGCAACCATGCCAAGGCCACCGGCGTTTGGCGTGTGAGAGTCGGTGCCAACCATCATGCCGCCGGGGAAGGCATAGTTCTCAAGCACCACCTGATGGATGATGCCGGCACCGGGAGCCCAGAAGCCGATGCCGAACCTTGCCGACGCTGACCTCAGGAAAGCGTACACTTCCTTGTTGGTCGCCTTGGCCGCGGGCAGGTCTTTTTCCACGCCCACGTCGGCACGTATGAGGTGATCGCAATGCACGGTGGCTGGCACTGCCACATGGCTCTTGCCGGCATTCATGAACTGCAGGAGAGCCATCTGCGCCGTGGCGTCTTGCATGGCCACGCGGTCGGGACGGAAGTTCACATACGACTCGCCTCGCCGCAATGGTCGAAGGGGGAGATTATCATTGAATAGATGTGAGAATAATACTTTCTCGGCGTAAGTCAACGAGCGACCAGCACGAACCCTTGCCGATTTCACTTTACCAGAGTAGGAAGCGTAGAAACGCTTCAGCATGTTCAAATCCTGCGTCATACAATTACTCAATTACATGTATGCTTGCAAAATTAAGTATTTATTTCCGATTATCCACAAAAACACATATATTTCTTACAGTTTGCGCAAATAGTATACTCTTTCGTTATATTTATGCAAGAAAGACACAAACGACAATGGGCTGCCACCATCCTTTGGAGGATGCAGTGGCAGCCCATGTCTGTATGGTGTCTATGATATATTAGTCAAGCCATTTCACGTAGCAGAAGTCCTGACGGTGAGGCAGATTGGCGTTCTTCGGGAACATGCGCACGCACGTCTTGAAGCTGCCGGCGAGTTCTGGCTCCTCTTCAAGCTCGAAGGTGTAGTTGTTGCCCTCGTGCCCGACCATCTTGAACTCGTCCACGCGGAAGACCCTGCGGTCGCTGGTGTCGCTGTCCGGCTTCAGGATCACGAGCTCCAAGCCTATGGCGTCGTTGAGTCCCTGCTCGTCGATGACATAGGTGAGCTTGTATTTCTTGCCTGTCTGGCAAGCGTCGAAGAGCGAAGCCTCATCCTTGCTGACCACGCGGATGCTGTCCCAACGCTCAGCCACGTTCTCCTTCCACTGAGCTATCTCCTTGGCAAGGCGGTTGTCGTTGGCCTCGAGCTTGGCGCTGCGCTCGGCTTCCTTGGTATAGAACTTCGTGTAATAGTCGTCGAGCTGGCGCTTCATGGTGTAGTGAGGCGCGATGGTGGAGATGGAGTTCTTGATGACCTTGATCCAGTTCTCGCTGTAGCCTTTCTTGTTCTTGGCGTAGTAGAGAGGCACTATCTCGTGCTCAAGCAGCGAATAGATGGTTGCCGCGTCGAGCGAGTCTTGATAGCCCTGGTTCTGGTATGTGCGCTCCTGCGGGAGTGCCCAGCCGGCACCCTTGCGGTAGCCCTCAACCCACCATCCGTCGAGCACGGAGAGGTTGACCACGCCGTTCATCTCGGCCTTCTCGCCAGACGTGCCTGAAGCCTCAAGCGGACGGGTCGGGGTGTTCATCCAGATGTCCACGCCCGACACGAGGCGGCGCGCGAGCTGCATGTCGTAGTCTTCAAGGAAGATGATCTTGCCGAGGAACTCTGGACGCTGGCTGATCTCGTAAATCTTCTTTATGAGGCCCTGGCCGGCGCCGTCGGCCGGATGTGCCTTTCCTGAGAAGAAGAAGAGCACGGGATGCTCAGGGTCGTTCACGATCTTGCTCAAGCGGTCAAGGTCGGTGAAGAGCAGGTGGGCACGCTTGTATGTGGCGAAACGGCGGCAGAAGCCAATCATCAGGGCGTTGGGGTTGATGCGCTCCAAGAGGGACACCACGCGCGCGGGGTCGCCCTGGTTGCGAAGCCACTGCTTGGTGAACTTGTCGCGGATATACTTGATGAGTTTCTCCTTAAGGGCCATGCGGGTCTTCCATATCTCGTCGTCGGGCACGTTGTTGATGGCGTGCCAGATGGTCTCATTGCTCTGGTCGCTCATGAACGACGGGTCGAAATACTTGTCGTAGACCTTACGCCACTCTGTGGCGCACCATGTGGGGAAGTGTACGCCGTTGGTGACGTAGCCCACGTGGTTTTCCTCGGGGAAGTAGCCTTTCCATATCGGCGCGAACATCTTCTGGCTCACCCATCCGTGGAGCTTCGACACGCCGTTGACCTCCTGGCAGGTGTTGCAGGCGAAGATGCTCATGCAGAAACGCTCGCCGTGGTCGTCGGGGTTCTCGCGGCCCATGCCGATGAACTCGTCCCAGCTGATGCCAAGGCGCGATGGATAACCGCCCATGTACTTGCCGAACAGGCCCTCGTCGAAATAGTCGTGGCCGGCAGGCACCGGCGTGTGTACGGTGTAGAGCGATGAGGCGCGCACGAGCTCAAGGGCCTCGTTGAATGTCATGCCTCCGTCTACGTAGTCGACCAGGCGCTGCAGGTTGCAGAGCGCGGCGTGACCCTCGTTGCAATGGTACAGCTGCTTCTTGATGCCGAGCTTCTTCAGCATCAGCACGCCACCCATGCCGAGCAGGATCTCTTGCTTCAGGCGGTTCTCCCAGTCGCCACCGTAGAGGCTGTGGGTGATGGGCTTGTCAAACTCCGAGTTCATGTCGTTGTCGGTGTCGAGGAGATAGAGCTTGACGCGGCCGACGTTGACCACCCACACGAGGGCGTGAACCTGGTAGTTCATGTAAGGCACGTCCACGACCACCTGGTTGCCGTTCTCGTCGAGCACGCGCTCGATAGGCAGCGAGTTGAAGTCTTGGGCGTCGTATTTGGCTATTTGCTGACCATCCATGCTCAGGCTCTGCGTGAAGTAGCCATAGCGATAGAGGAAGCCGACGGCGCACATGTCCACGTTGCTGTCGGAAGCCTCTTTCACGTAGTCGCCGGCGAGCATGCCGAGGCCACCGGAGTAGATCTTCAGCACCTGGTTGAGACCATACTCCATGCAGAAGTAAGCCACGGAAGGACGGCTGCTGTCGGGCTTCACATCCATGTACTTGCGGAAATTGGCATAGACCTCCTTCACCTTCTTCATGATGGCCTTGTCCTTGACGATGGCCTCCTTGCGGTCATAGCCGAGGCGGTCGAGCAGCAGCACGGGGTTGTGACCCACTTGCTCGTAGAGCTCCTCGTCGAGACTCTTGAAAAGGTTGCGGGCCTCATAATTCCAAGCCCACCACATGTTGTGGGCCAGCTCGTCAAGGCACTCCAGTTGCTCAGGGAGGCTCGACTTGATGTTGAGGTTCTTCCACTGAGGGGCATTCGTGTAATCAGCTTTGATTTTCATGTTAATTTATTATCTGTTGTTATATGATTCTTTGTGTCTGCCGCGGCATCGGTCGCTCACGACTTCGACGCGCGCTCCGCCGCCTTGCGCAGGGCGAAGTCGTAGGCTTTCTCATAATACTTGATGAAATGGCTCCACAAGGCTTTCTTCGACAACCTCTCGGCCTTGGCCCTCACGGCCTTCACTTGGTCGGCGCTCATCTCCGAAAGTTCGTAGATGGTCTCCTCTATGGCATTGGCCACACCAGCGTAGTTACTGTCGGTGCGGTGCACCACCTTCACGCCATCGGCGATCTCGCCATAATGGCCCAACTCCGAGTTGGCCCAGAGGCCGAAGCCGGCGAGGTCGGTGGTGACGCATGGCACCTTGAAGGCTATCGACTCCAAGGGGGTGTAACCCCATGGCTCATAATACGACGGGAACACGCAGAGGTCGTTGCCGAGGATGACATCGTAGTAGTTGAAGTTCACTATGCCGTCGTCGCCCGTGAGATAGCACGGTATGAACACTATCTTCACCTTGTCGCCCTTGCCGTTTGTCATGCCCAGGGCGCGCATCTTGCCTAAGGCGTTGTCCGTGTCCATGTTGTTGAGCCAATGGGTTATCACGGGCGTGTCGAGGGGCGTGCCGTCGTTGAACACTTGCTCCATGCGCCGCCGCAGGTCCTCGCGCGGCTCGCGCACCCAAGCCGGCACGTCGATAAACGCCACCACGTTGCGCTTCAGGCGCGCGTCGTGGCGCAAGAGGTTTACGGCGTCGATGAACACGTCGATGCCCTTGTTGCGGAACTCGTAGCGCCCGCTGGTCGACACGATGAGGGTGCTGTCGTCGAAGTGCTCGCCGGTCAGCTCGTTGGCTATCAAGAGCAGCTTCTCGCGCGCCGCCTTGCGCTTGCGGGTGAACGCAGCGCCCTTAGGCACGAAGTTGTTCTCGAACCCGTTGGGCAGCACCACGTCGACAGGCTTGTCGAGCAGCTGTTTGCACTCGCGGGCGGTGATCTCGCTCACCGTGGTGAAGCAGTCGACGTATTTCGCCGTCTGGCGCTCTATGGAGTGCTTGCTCTGCATGTTGAGCTCGGCGGCCATCTGGTTGCCGTTGTATCCCTCGAAATAGTCGTAGAGGGGCTTGTTGTTGCCGGCTATGCTGCGGCCTATGCTCGTGGCGTGGGTGGTGAAGATGGTGGCTATCTCGGGCACGTACTTATGTATGTAGAGCAGGCCGAGGCCAGTCATCCACTCGTTGCCATGATACACCACTTTCTTGTCGGGCGACACATTATAATAATAGAAGCTCTGGGTGACGCGGGCGGCGGCATAAGAGAACATCGACGCCTCGTCGTAGTCGCCGTAGGCATGGAGGCTGTCCACCTGGAAGTCTTGCCACAGCTGACCGTAGATCTCGTCTTTCTTATTGAAGAATGGCTTGAAGTCCACGAGAATGGCGACGGGCTCGCCAGGCACGCTCCAGCGACCCACTTTCACGGAGAGACCTTCCGACAGGGCTTTCTTACGCCAGTCGGCAAACAGCTTGCCGTCTTCCTTGAAATAAGGGCAAGGCTTGTCGCCCCAACAGTCTGGGCCTATGAAAATGAGATTGTCGCCAAGCTTATCGTGCAACGTCTTGGCACGCGTTGACAACACCGCGTAGATTCCTCCAACTTTATTACAAACTTCCCAACTCGACTCAAAAATGTAGTCGGGGAACAACTCTCTTTTTACCATTTCGATTGTAAATTCTGCCCAAAGTTAATAAGAAATAAACTGAAAACAAAAATCATATACAAAAAATGCTTAAAAAGGGTGCAATTCTTGATGCAAACGGTTATCTTTGCATAAAAAAGAACTCTACAACTATGAAAAAGGCAATACTGTTCATCCTATTGTCGTTGTTGCCATTGGCCATGGTGGCGAAAGGGCATGACGCTGAAAAAGATTCAACAACTTTCAAGGGATATCTGTACAACCAGAAATATGATGTCTTCATCGTCATGGACTTCTATCACAACAATGTCATGGTGCCGCAACAAGAAATCTACGGAGCCATGGCGGGATACTTCGGCGACCGCGAGGATGGGCGCAAGTGGCTATTCACCGCGGCCACGATAAAGAACGGCAAAACCGCTGAGGTGCAGATAACTAACGACTATGGCAGCGAAGACCTCATGGCGACGCTATCCACCGACGACGGCAAGAACTTCAAGCTCAAGCAGGTCAAGGGCAGCACGCTGAAGATTGCCAGGAACCGCAAGTGGCTGAAGATGCCAAAGGAACTGGACTTCGTGAAACGATGACTCGCGATAACATAAAATTCTAAAAACAACATAAACATGCTAACTCAACAAGACAAGAAACAAATCGAAGGCCGTGGCATGACTGTTGCCCAGGTGGAGCGGCAGCTCAAGGAGATAGAACAGGGATTCCCGTTCCTCAGGCTCGAAGCAGCGGCATCGGTGGGCAAGGGCATCACCGTGGAAGACGACAAGGCGCAACAGGAGGCCATAAGCAAGTGGGAGGCGTACAAGAAGGCCGGACACAAGATCGTGAAGTTCGTCCCTGCCTCGGGGGCGGCAAGCAGGATGTTCAAGAATCTCTTCGCCTTCCTCGACGCGAGCTACGACGAGCCGCAGACCGACTTCGAGAAGGCGTTTTTCGTCAATATCGGCAAGTTCGCGTTCTACGACGCGCTGAACGCCAAGTGTGAGGAAAACAACGGCAAGGACATCGCCGCGCTGGTGAAGGCTGGCGAATACAAGGCTGTGGTGGCCAACTTGCTCAACAAGGAGGGTCTCGCCTACGGACTGCTGCCCAAGGGCTTGCTGCTCTTCCACCGCTATGCCGAAGGGGCGCGCACGCCAATGGAGGAGCACCTCGTGGAAGCGGCGCTCTACGCATCGTCAAACGGCAAGGCGCATGTCCACTTCACCGTCTCACACGACCACTTGGAGCTATTCGAGAAGAAGGTGGCGGAGAAGAAGGCCGACTACGAGAAGAAACTCAACGTGAGCTACGACATATCGTTCTCGGAGCAGAAGCCATCGACCGACACCATAGCCGCCAACCCCGACAACACGCCTTTCCGCAACCCCGACGGCACGCTGCTCTTCCGCCCCGGCGGGCATGGCGCGCTGATAGAGAACCTCAACGAGATAGATGCCGACGTGGTGTTCATAAAGAACATCGACAACGTGGTGCCCGACAGGTTGAAGGGTGACACGGTGAAATGGAAGCAAGTCATAGGCGGCGTGCTCGCCGAGGTGCAGGAGAAAGCGTTTGGCTACCTGCGCCTGCTCGACACGGGTGTCTACAACCACGACAAGATAGAGGAGATAATACGCTTCGTGCAGCAGGTGCTGTGCTGCCGCAAGGCCGACATCAAGGAACTGGAAGACGGCGACCTCGTGTCTTACCTACGCTCAAAGCTCAACCGACCAATCAGGGTGTGCGGCGTGGTGCGCAACGTGGGCGAGCCTGGCGGCGGACCGTTCCTCGCCTACAACCAGGACGGCACGGTGAGCCCGCAGATTCTTGAGAGCTCGCAGATAGACAAGAGCAACGAGGCGTATGTCGAGATGTTCACCAGCGGCACGCACTTCAACCCCGTGGATCTGGTGTGCGCCACGAAAAACTACAAGGGCGAGCCGTTCGACCTGCGCAAGCATGTGGACACCAACACGGGATTCATCAGCAGCAAGTCGAAAAACGGCAAGGCCCTGAAAGCTCTCGAGCTGCCTGGCCTGTGGAACGGCGCCATGAGCGACTGGAACACCGTGTTCGTGGAGGTGCCCCTCGACACGTTCAACCCCGTGAAGACGGTCAACGACCTCTTGCGCGACGTACACCAGTAACACCTTGAAACAGAGCCAAATACATGCCCATCGGCTTTACGCTTGAATCGCGTTGCCTTTACGCTTGAATCGCGTTGGCCTCACGC
>DJQL01000097.1:4422-5540 GCA_002437565.1 Prevotella sp. UBA6387 | reverse complement strand
TTTTCCAAGATTTAACGTTTATATTTGACAACAGTTCTAATTTCTGCCATCTTCATACATTTGCTGTCAAACAACTCTTTTCTGGTTGTAAAAATACAATAATACGAAACAGCAAGTTTTTTAGCAACTTTTACGGTTAATTTTCTGTAATTATGTAATGTGGCATCATCGTAATCAGCGAAAAAGATGTATTTTTGTAGGCAAAACCGTATATAAAAACAAGACCCGATAGCTTGACGAATCAGAGGCTACCGGGAATCAACGCTACAAAGATAGTGTTTTTTCTTGTTACAACCAAGTAAATGGGCGAACATTTATGGAATATTTAGAATTTGAAAGAATCTTGTCTGCCAAACGAATGCAGAGATATAAGGATGCTGCGAATGGTGACACTCGCAAGGCTATGGCTTTGTATCGCTACAACTTACGTTTGTCACAGGAGATGTTTACAATAGTGAGCTGCTTTGAAGTGGCATTGCGTAATGCGATTGATAGTCTTTTGGTGCCGTCTTTGGGAGGGAATTGGTTGAAAGATTCCGTTCAAGACAATGGGATATTCTCCAATGGACGCATGAACGAGACGAGGAAAATCATAGAAAAAGCATACAACCGATTGAATAGACAAGGCATCTATTCTCATTCTAAACTAATTGCTGAAATGGAATTCGGAGTATGGAAGTATATGTATTCGTCGCTACAATATCGTGCGACAGGGCAATGTCTGTTAAGGGCTTTCCCGAATAAGCCTCGTTCGTCGGCTGCTGTTCAATATAACAATTCCTACATATTCAATGAACTTGACAAGGTGAACAGTCTGAGAAACAGAATAGCACACCATGAGCCTATCTGTTTCAGACTTCATGCATCGGAAATAGACACAAGTTACATTGTCAATGAATATCAGAAAATTCAGACATTGTTCTCTTGGATGGGAATAGACTCTCGTTCTATGCTATATGGACTTGACCATGTGCAGGGTGTCTGTTCCAAAATCAATGCCTTAAAGTAAAATGCGGGTCTATGCTGATTCGTGTGGCTGGGGGGGGGGCGGCTCCACATATTTTCATCGCTTGCGGTGCGTATTCGAGGCGGTGACATAAACGTTAAATCTTGGAAAA
>DJQL01000097.1:0-4371 GCA_002437565.1 Prevotella sp. UBA6387 | reverse complement strand
GCGTGAGGCCAACGCGATTCAAATCAACCCCGCCAAATCTATCTTATAGCTGGTCGGGAGCCGCTGCTCCTTTTGGATGAACATGGTCATGTAGATAGGAAGATAAGTAACCTTACCCACCTGCTTCACATTATCATTGCATAACACATACCCTTTTGGAATTTTATAGGCTGTGGAACTCAGCACATTGGACAAAGCCTTGTGACGCTCATAATCCTTGCCCGATTTCACTTCTATCGGCAAGACCACGCCATTTTGCTCTATCACGAAATCCAACTCCCCCTGACGTTTGCTATTGTAATAATATAAAGGAAAACCATGGGCACATAATTCCTGAGCCACGGCATTCTCATATACGGAGCCAAAATTGATGGAAGGATCGTTGTCGAGTATCTTAAGCTGAATACCATCGGCATATAGACTCGCCAAAAGACCGATGTCACCCATGAACAACTTGAACAGGTTGCGACTGCTGGAGAGAAGCAATGGCACCATCGGTTCCTCAACATTGTAAACAGGCAAAGCAACTCCTGCATCCTTAAGCCACAAGAAACTATTTTGGTAACGTGAGAACTTCAGATTCTCATTTAAGTTTTTAAGAATGAAACGCTTGTTCTTGGCATCAAGTTCGGCAGGTATCCTATCAAATATCTCCTCTATATAGAGCTTATGGTCTGGATCGTATTTGGCAATGTCCTGTTTGTATAAGCGAACAATAGACCGCTGCTCTTCCATCACCGCCTGCAGATTGTTGGTATCCAAGTATTTTTCCACAACAGAAGGCATGCCGCCAACGATGAGGTAAAGACGGAATACCTCCATCATCTTCTCATGTATGAATTGGTCCACAGCGGTAACCTTGTCGAAATGCTCCTTCAATACCTGAATGATTTTGTCATTGATGCCCATGGCAGAGGCAAACTCCTCAAAGTCCAAAGGATACATGTCCTTGATTGCCATATAGCCCACTGGAGCCGAGCGCAAATTCTTAATCTCGACACCAAGCAAACTTCCACTTAATATATAGCGATAACTACCTTCCTCGACCAAGAACTTGATGGCAGTAACGAGTTCTGGGCATTCTTGTACCTCATCAAAGAAAATAAGAGTTTTCCCCTTGACAAGACTTTGTTTCGTTATCGTGGATAGGCGCAACAAGATGTCTTGGCTACTTGTCGCCTTGCTGAAAACGCTGACCAAGTTGGGATTTTCAATAAAGTTGATTTCCACGAAATGTTCGAAATGCTCATGTCCAAAACGCCGGACAGAAAAGGTTTTTCCTATCTGTCTGGCTCCTGTTAGCAACAAAGCTTTTTTATTTTGCTCAAAGAAACATTCTAAGTACTTGTCAATCTTTCGTTTAATCATATCTTTGTCCGTTTTTCCAAGGCAAAATAAGCCTGTTTTGTCCGTTTTTCCAAGGCAAATTTACTATGTTTTGTCCGTTTTTCCAAGGCAAGACCAGCCTATTTTGTCCGTTTTTCCAAGATTTAACTTTTATATTCCCTCCTCGAAATGCGCACAGCAAGCTATGACAATGTGCAGAGCCCTTCCCTGCATAGCGGTTAAAAGGCGGCATGCGTAATCGGCGAAGCCGACATTTTTTTAATCTTTCAAATCCGTGTGAAACATGTGGAGCTGCACTGCCACGAACAGGGCTCTCACGAAAAACATTTTGTCGTGTTTTTTCCTATCACTCAGCAAAAGACATCAAAAAAACAGGAAAAACAGTTTGCCCGATTGAAATATTTTCCATAACTTTGCAACGTTGCATGCCGAAAGCCCCAACGGGACTGAGGTGGGCAATATATACATAATGAAGGCGTAACTGTACGCTTTGGTTTTGACTGTAGAAGAACTTCGCAAACTCATCTGTTCGTCAAAAACAAAGCAACGGGAACGCCCCTTAGGGTGTATTGTATACATACTGGATTCGTGGAAGCTCATTCCATCAATCCAGGCATTTGGTATATACATCTACGTGGGGCTTTCGGCGTTGCTCGTTTCGACGAACAGGGCAATGCGAAGGCCTTTCTACAGTGGAACGAGCAAACAGGCTGGCTCCACGTTTTTGTTTATGTATAGCCCGAAACTTAATCATTAATCGCCTTTTGGAGCCCGGGCATAAAGTCGGAGAACAATGAACATCTCTACTTCGCTTTGGACAAACTACTTATCAGACTTCCCTACCCACCGGGTGAAGCTGCCAGCACTAATGCATGATGCATCATTAAAGATTTTATCCTAATGGCACAATAACTCTTAACATTTACATACTTATGAAAAAACTGATGCTATTTTTAGCCTTGGTATTGATTTCGTCCCTGTCGTTTGCCCAGACAATCCAATACAAGGACAAGGAAAGTGACACGGAATGGAAAACCATTGCCAAAGAAGACCTCACGAACGGATGTCTTAAAGACAAAGAGGCACTGAAGCTCTCCGGTGACTTTTCCAATTTCACTGTTAAGTGGAAGAATAGTGATGACAAAGAGGAAGAATATCAAGCAGGGCCTGTCATCGGTGTATGTTGCTACACGGCATATGAAGAATGTCCAGACAAAATTCTCAAAGATCTTATTGATAATACAGAATATCCTGCCCCTAAATTGAAGTATGTTGACTTGTCTGAAGTGACAGACATCAACTCTATGCAGTACATTTTCGCTCGTTGTTACGATCTCAAGACAATTGATTTTCCAAATCAAGATATTAAAACTGCAAGTAACTTTGAATATGCTTTTTATGGATGTAACAGTTTGCAGAAGGCAGATCTCAGTAAGTTCAAGAACATAGACAATTTAAATGAAGCATTTTCCAATTGCTTTGACATGACAGAAGTGAAGTTCTGCCCCAAGCCTGTAAATCAAGATGTGTATATTGGAAATACATTCGTAGGTTGCATAAATTTGAAGGGCATTGACCTGTCAATGTACAAAATCAAGACTGATACTAAACAGTCAACTCCAATAACTTTCAATGCTTGTTATTCTCTCGACTATGTGTACTTACCCCAAGGCTATGTAGATTATGTCAAATCTTTCTTAGATAAAAATAAAAACAATAACGATTATAAACCACAGGAAGATATATTTGGCGGAGACTACAATCCAAATTGCTTGAAGATTCTCCCGAATGATGAGCAGCCTAAAGGAGTCATGGATGATTGGACCAATGTAGTCTTGGGCGACGAAGCGTTTACCGACATCAATCTGACGGAAGGCATTATCGAAAATAGATGTGATGATTCAGGGAATAAATATTACACCTACGAATGCCCAAAGGATATTCAGCTTGGCGGCAAGCATGCCATATTCACACCAGTAATGTCCGGAGGTCCTTATGATTATAAATACGCGAACGGCGAGAGCGGATGGAACACCATCGTGCTACCATTCACTGGCGCACTGCAAACGAAAGGCAGTAATGATACAGAATACCAACGCGTTTATCCGGCAACCAACAACTTTAATGGGTATTATTGGCTGAGGGAGTACAAGGATGGCTATGGCGATGCCGTGACGTTTGACGTGGTGAACGATGTAGACACAACCTCAGGAGAAGCATTGAAAGCAAACATCCCATACATCATCGCCTTGCCTGGAAATAATTTCAATGATGATAGCATGACTCGTATGTCGTTGAGATTTATCTCCACAGCTGAAGTGCTTCCAAAGACCACCGATCTCAAAGTGAACGGCGATAGCAAAGAATATGCTTTCCAAGGCAACCTGAATGGAAACCAAGTTTCCGGCACGGCGTACGAACTTGTGTATGGCGGTAAAAGTCAAGATTATTTCCAGCAGACCACAAATGAAAACTTGCCATTCCATGCGCAAATAATCGCCACAAGTGGAGCCTCTACTGCCAAACTACTTTCCATCAATTCGCAGGGAACAACAGGCATTGTAGGCACGGAGAATGAAAAGCCGCAAGAAACGCAAACGTATTTCACCATAGACGGTGCCAACACGGGCGTGACGGATGCCAAACTCCTGAAGAAGGGTGTATATATACACGGAAACAAGAAAATCTTAATCAAATAAAACGATGAAGAAAGACACACTTGAGGCAAACAAGACCAAGAAACAGCCATACGTAAAGCCAACCATAGAAGTAATGCACTCGCCAGAAGAGGACCTTTGCCTGGTTTCTGTCAGTCAACAAAAGCCGCCAAAAAGCGGAAGCGACCAACAGAATGATGAGGATGAAACCCAGGCAAATGCCCTTTGGATGAAACAGAAAAGTGTTTGGGATAACTAAAGTAAAGGAAACCTTTCAATAGCTATCAACTACTATATCCAAATTTATTTATTCATTCAAAATTCGGCTTCGTGGCAAGAGTGCCACGAAGCCTATTTCTTTCATGGG
>DJQL01000033.1:50047-51374 GCA_002437565.1 Prevotella sp. UBA6387 | reverse complement strand
GTGGCTACGGCCTACAACCTCATCATGGAATACCGCAAGATGATAGAAAAATGTCACAAAGAGCACAAGAAAGTGTATCTTGCCACGATAACGCCCATGCGTGGCAGTGGCTATTACAGTGCCGACCATGAGGAGGGACGACGTATAGTGAACTCATGGATAAGGACGCAGAAAGTGGCCGACGGATTTCTCGACTTCGATGCCCTGATGCGCGACCCAAAGTCGCCTACCGCCATGCGCACAGGCCTTTGTCTGCGCGACCATCTGCACCCCAACGCGGCAGGCTACAAGGAGATGGGACGCTATGCCGCCGATTTCTTTGACAAGACACGCTAATAATCACGCTTATGAACGTACAGATAGAACCTTCGTGGAAAAAATACCTACAGCCGGAGTTTGAGACCGACTATTTCAAGCGGCTCACCGATGCCGTAAGGCATGAATATGGCAATGGGCCTTGTTATCCTCCGGGACATCTCATATTCAACGCCTTCAACCTCACGCCATTCGACAAGGTTAAGGTTGTGATCATAGGCCAAGACCCCTATCATGAGCCTGGTCAGGCAATGGGGCTTAGCTTCTCCGTGCCAACGGGGGTGACGATGCCGCCTTCGCTTGTCAACATCTTCAAGGAGATACACGACGACCTTGGCAAGCCCATTCCACATGATGGCGACCTCACTCGCTGGGCGCGGCAGGGCGTGCTGCTGCTCAACGCCACGCTCACCGTCAGGGCACACATTGCCAACAGCCACCAGCAACTGGGCTGGAGCTTCTTCACAGACGCAGCTATAAAGGCTCTTTCGGCCAATAGGGAACATATAGTGTACATGTTATGGGGTGGCTTCGCGCGGAGCAAGCGAGGACTGATAGACAGCGGCAAGAACCTCGTTCTTGAGTCGGTGCATCCTTCTCCTCTATCTGCCAACAGGGGAGGTTGGTTCGGGCAGCACCAGTTTTCAAGGTGCAATGAGTATCTCAGGGCGAATGGAGAAACAGAGATAGACTGGTAACAAACGATGAAAGAGCTTCACATCTTACAGATAGGCAACGTGCTGGTGTCGCCAGACATCATTACAGAGTGCTTTTGCTGCGACTTGTCAAAGTGCAAGGGCGTGTGCTGCGTGGAAGGCGACGCAGGCGCGCCTGTCACAATGGACGAGATAGCGGCCATGGAAGACAACCTCGATGCCGTGTGGGACGACCTCTCAGCATCAGCGCAAAGCGTGATAGACCGGCAGGGCGTGGCCTATACCGACAACGACGGCGACTTGGTGACAAGCATTGTTGGCAAGAAAGACTGCGTGTTCACTTGCTATCACGACAT
>DJQL01000033.1:29215-49969 GCA_002437565.1 Prevotella sp. UBA6387 | reverse complement strand
TGGTGCAAGCCCATTTCGTGTGCGCTATATCCTATACGCGAAAAGAAATTCAACATGGGGCTTGTGGGCATAAACTACAACCGCTGGGACGTGTGTCATGACGCAGTGGCGCTTGGCCGCAGACTTGACATGAGAGTCTACCAATTTTTGAAGGAGCCGCTCATAAAAAGGTTTGGTGAAGATTGGTATAAGGAACTCGAAGAAGTTGCTGAGCAAATTTCTTTACAAGGCGACTTATGAGAATCGATTTTTTCAAAACGCGCTTACCTTTGCGCGTAAAAATCGCAGCCATGCGTCGTTTTGTCATGCTGTTGATAATCAAGAGAGTAACGGCTTTTGCTTTCTTGTCGGCAAGAAGAGTGAGTTCGTTGGAGTCGCTATTACGGTGTAGAGGAATTGCTATTACGGTGTAAAGGCAATGCGATTGCGGTGTAAAGGCAACGCGATTGCGGCGTAAAGGCAATGCGATTACGTCACAAATGTAAAAAGAAAAGGCGAAAACGTGGATTTCAGAAGCCCAAAACCACTTTTCGCCATCTATTTGAGCACCTGGGGAAGGTGCTCTTTTTGGTTAATATTTTTTACAAGTCGTTGCGATATTCCTTTGGTGAGACACCGGTGTGCTGCTTGAAATATTTTCCCAAGAAGCTTTGGTTGGGGAAGTGCATTCTTTCGGTTATCTCCTTTATCGACAGCGTGCTGTTTTTTAGCAATACCCTGAGTTCGAGCATGACGTAGTTGTCTATCCATTCGCCAGGGGTCTGCCTGCTCACTTTCTTTATGGTCTCGGAAAGGTGCTTTGGGGTCATGTGCAGTTGTAAGGCATACCAGGTGACACGGCGCTCAGTCTTAAAATGTTTCTCCACCATACCGATGAAATGCATGAAGATTTCCTCGTTGCGTGTGCTCTTGGCTTCTTCGGCATCGTATACGTTCCAGAAGATGTTGCCAGCATCGTAGAGGAAGGCTTGGATAAGGGCTTTCACAGTGTCGCGTCGGAACCTGTGGTCGGTCTCACCTATCTTCTGCCTTATGAGCAGGTAGAAGCTCAGAATGTTGCGTGCCTCTTCGCGGCTCATGCTGAACACGGGGTGAAGGCGCGAGAACAAGAAAATGGATGAAAGGCCATGCATGCCTGTGAGCACCTCCTGCACATACGGCTGCGAGATGAAGACCACGCGGCCCTCGTAGTCGTCGCTTATCCTCACGTCGTCAATCACTTGTCCGGCGCTCACGATGATGCAGTTGCCGGCGGTCACGGTCTGCGGAATGGTGTCGATGTTGTATTTCACGCATCCCTTGTCGCAAAAGGCAAACGCAAAGCATTCGAGACGTTTCGCCTCGGTGGGGAAAATGATGGAGTGACACTCGTCGATGAGCGCGAGGTCATCGTCGAGACACAGACAATTGGCGACTTGTTTTACGCTCTCTATCGTGGTAGACTGCATTTCGCTTTTCATGTTCGTTTCAAGTGTCAGTGATAAAATGATGGGTTGTGTTTGCCTATGCTTATCATCTCAAGCGTTGTTATTCTGCTTGCCCTGCCACATACGCTGATGCCTTTCGTGTATCCAGCCCCAAATTCAGGGAAAACTTGCTCGTCTAACTTGCCATTGCAGATATAAAGAAGGTTGCCGAGCCTTATTCTTTCGCCTCTTCTCGCCCCTCTCAGCGTCGCCCTGAAGAAACCGTAGAAGGCATTGTGTGGTGAAATGACGTTGTCGTGGATGCTGTCTTCGTCAAAAGTGTCGATATGGCTTATCTTGGGCATTAATGTCTCTTTGGCATATATTGACGTTGTGGTGTCTTCTGCTTCCTCAGCCTGTTCCCACAATGCGTTGTCGTGGATGCTCGCTGCGTTCCATTGCATGTCGCGCCTCCTTCCGTCGACAATCTCGATGCCGTCTGGCGTTATTTTCGAATACGACTCACGGCAAAGCCATGACGCGTCGGTTCGCACGCAAAAGTCATGTTGGTCATAGCCGGTGCCATACAGGTTTATGGCTATTTGCTTTTCCGTTTTAGATGCGTGGTTGGGCAATGGCGAATAAAGAACCGCCACCACGTTGGTGTCAGCCCTCATGTACGGCGTGACATCGAAAGTCATGCTTACGGCGTCGGTGTCGTTGTCATGCCGCAGAGACAGGTAAGGCGCCGTGCCTATCTTGCACTCGTTGACATACACCTTGCAATAACCTGTCGTGGCAATGGTGAGCGTTGCTTGTCGTGGCAGGCCTTGCGAGAGGAATGCCTTGCGGAAGAAAACACGCGACAGGCTGCCTGTTTGCCGCGCGAAGATCCAAGGCGTGTTGAAGTCGGAGGCCATGGAAACTGCGTGGCAAAAAACAAATAAAAAAAGAAGATTCAAGATGGAGACCCATCGAACAAAAACGTTCTTCCTTTTGGAGTCATATTCCATCTTAAATCTTCCCATGTTGATATGCGGGGCCTCGTGCAGTGCCCCAGGGTCTTACTTGTTTTCTTGTATTATCGATTTTAAGCGTCTATGTTGGCGTAGGCGGCATTCTCCTCGATGAACTCGCGGCGTGGTTCCACGTCGTCGCCCATGAGCATGGAGAATATCTCGTCTGCCTGTGCTGCGTTCTCGATGGTGACCTGCTTCAGGAGCCTTGTCTTCGGGTCCATGGTGGTCTCCCACAGCTGGCTTGGATTCATCTCACCAAGACCTTTGTATCGCTGCGTGTGGATGCTCGTGCCCTCCTGGCCATTGCCGTACTTGTCGAGGAACGCCTGGCGCTGCTGGTCGTTGTAGCAATATTGCGACACCTTGTTCTTGTAAGTACACTTGTAGAGTGGGGGAGTGGCGATGTAGAGGTGTCCCTCCTCAATCACTTTCGGCATGAAGCGGAAGAAGAGCGTCATGATGAGCGTGTCGATGTGAGAGCCATCGACATCGGCATCGGTCATGATGATGATCTTGTCGTAGCGCAGTTTGTCGATATTGGCCTCGCGGTCGTCCTCACCTTCCACGCCAAATCTCACGCCTATGCTCTGTATGATGTTCATTACCGACTCAGCCTCGAACACGCGGTGCCACTGCACTTTCTCCACGTTGAGGATTTTTCCTCTCAATGGCAGGATGGCCTGTGTGTAACGGTCGCGTCCTTGCTTGGCAGAGCCGCCTGCCGAGTCACCCTCAACGAGGAATATCTCGCAGTCTTTCGGATCCTTGTTTGAACAGTCGGCAAGTTTGCCTGGCAGTCCGCTGCCACCCATCACGGTCTTGCGCTGCACGCTCTCACGAGCCTTTCGTGCGGCTATGCGTGCCGTGGCTGCGAGAATGACCTTCTCGCAAATTTTGTGGGCCTCGTCGGGATGTTCCTCAAGATAGTCGGCCAACGCTTCGCCCACAGCCTGATTCACGGCTCCAGACACTTCGCTATTGCCAAGTTTGGTCTTGGTTTGACCCTCAAACTGAGGCTCAGCGACCTTGACGCTAATGACAGCTGTGAGACCTTCGCGGAAGTCCTCACCTGCGACTTCTATCTTTGCCTTCTCTATCTGTTTCTTTATCTGTGTGTCGGTGTCGGCGTAGTTTTTCAAAACGCGAGTCAACGCCATGCGGAAACCTGTGACGTGCGTGCCGCCCTCAATGGTGTTGATGTTGTTTACGTAGGAATGGAGGTTTTCGGAGTAGTCGGTGTTGTACATTATGGCAACTTCGATAGGCACTCCTTGTTTCTCCGTCTTGAGATAAATCACGTCGTCGAACAGGTGCTGGCGATGGCGGTCGATGTATCTCACAAACTCCTTGAGTCCGTCTTTGGCATGGAAAACCTCTTGGCGTGTTTTGCCCGTATCAGGGTCTGGACGCAGGTCGGTGAGGGTTATCTTAATGCCAGCGTTGAGGTAGGCCAACTCACGCATGCGGCGTGATACGATGTCCCATTGGAATGTTGTGGTTGTGAAGATGGTCGGGTCTGGCCAAAACTGCTGGCGTGTGCCTCGCTTGGTGGTGTCGCCTATTATCTTGACGGGGTATAGCGGCTTGCCCTTCTCATATTCCTGTTGATATATATGGCCATCGCGGTACACTTGCGACTTCATGTGTGTGGACAGCGCGTTTACGCAGCTCACGCCCACGCCATGAAGGCCGCCCGAAACCTTGTAGGAATTCTTGTCGAATTTGCCACCAGCGTGCAGCACGGTCATCACCACTTCGAGAGCCGACTTGTGCAGTTTCTTATGCTCGTCTACCGGGATTCCTCGGCCATTGTCCTCGACGGTGCAGCTGCCGTCGGCATTGAGGGTCACTTCAACCTCTGTGCAGTATCCGGCCATGGCCTCGTCGATACAGTTGTCCACGGTCTCGTTGATGAGATGGTGTAGACCTTTCTCCGAGATGTCGCCAATGTACATTGCCGGGCGCTTGCGCACGGCTTCCAAGCCTTCCAAAACCTGGATGTTGGAGGCTGAATAGTTATCTTCAGGATGTTGATTTTCTGCCATTTTTATGAGCTTGTTTTACCTTGCAAAGGTAATAAAAAAAAGGTAATCAAGCTAATAAATATGACAAAAAAGAACAAAAAGAAGCCGCTTCCCCTTTATGGAGAAGCGGCTTATGAGTTTTTCCTTTCTTTATGCAAGTTAAGGCTTAGCCCAGCTTGGCGATGTGGGCAGTAAGGCTTGACTTCAAGTTAGCTGCCTTGTTCGCGTGGATGATGTTGGTGTTTGCCAACTTGTCGAGCATCTTCTGCACTGAAGGATACAACTTGACAGCCTCGTCCTTGTCAGTGGTGGCGCGAAGCTTGCGCACGGCGTTGCGCATCGTCTTCGCATAGTATTTGTTGTGTAAAGTGCGGACCTTTGTCTGACGGATCCTCTTGATTGACGATTTGTGATTTGCCATCTTTATCTTTATTCTTTATTATTTCTGTGTGATGTCGCTAAAAGGGAAGTAGTCCATAGCAGAGTCGAACTGCTCTTTAGAGAATGAAAATCTCTCGTCCTAACCGATAGACGAATGGACCATCGCTCTTAATAAGCGGGTGCAAAGTTACGGCTTTTTTATCATGTAGCAAAATTTTCCATTAATAATTTTCTCTAAATGCTTGATTTTTCTTATATTTGCCACATATATGGAAGTTAAGACCAAGGCAATAGTGTTGCGTACCGTGAAATATGGTGATTCTCGGATGATAGTTGACATGCTTACGGCAAGTGTCGGCAGGGTATCGTTTGCGTGTAGTTTGTCCAAGACGAATCGTGGAAAAATAAAGAAGCAATTGTTTCAGCCGTTGACATTGCTTGATATCGTTTTCGATTTACGTCGCAACATGGAATTGCAGCGTCTCAAAGACGTGCGCATATCGCGACCTTTCACATCCATACCTTTCGATGCAGGCAAGTTATCCATTGGCTTGTTCTTGGCGGAGTTCCTTCTATACGCCACTAAAGGCGAACAAGATGGATCCCAGCTTGAAGAGTTCACGGAGAAGAGCTTGCTATGGCTTGACAATGCCGTGGACGGGTTCGCTAATTTCCATCTTGTCTTTATGATTCACGTCTCCCTCTTCATTGGGTTTTACCCCAACCTTGAAGGTTATACGGATGGCGCGTGGTTTGACATGCGTGACGGTAGTTTCACTTTGGCATGTCCGTTGCACCCTGACTATCTCAGTCCTGCTGACTCGCGACTTATCTTGCTCATCACGCGCATGAATTTTGATAACATGCGCCTTTTCCGCATTAGCCGTGAAGAACGCAATCGCTGTCTGGACGTCATCATGACCTATTACCGGTTACACGTGCCAAACTTCCCTGAGCTGCGTTCGTTGGATGTGCTGAGGGAACTGTTCTGATTAAGCCAACAGCTTCCTGACAATGGTCGATACTGTCTTTCCGTCGGCTTTGCCTGCCATTTGCTTTGTCGCCATGCCCATGACTTTGCCCATGTCTTTTATCCCGGATGCTCCCGTCTTGGAGATTATTTCTTTTACCGCGGCCTCTATCTCCTCTTCAGTGAGCGGCTTTGGCAAGAATTCCTTGTAGACGTTCACCTGTGCCAGCTCGCTTTCTGCCAATTCTTGGCGGTTTGCCTTGGTATAGATGTCAGCGCTTTCTTCTCCTTGCTTTACAAGCTTTTGAAGAAGCTTCATAGCCTTGTCGTCTGGCAATGTGTCGTTTGCCCCTGGGGCGGTCTTGGCCTCAAGAAACACTTTCTTGGCGTTGCGCAATGCCTCAAGACGCACCTTATCGTGTGCCTTCATGGCCTCACGTATGCCTTTACTAACCTGATCGAAAATTGTTTCCATGATATTTTGATAGTTATCTGAATATTTTAATCACATGCTCGCTAAGGCCTGTTGCGCGTTTTTACGCGAAGCTTATGACGCATGGTTGCGCTTCGCCCTTGTTCTCAGCTTTCTCCTCACCTGTGTCGGTGCAGCTTTGCTTTCTTATATCTTCTAAGGTCTGCGATGTGCGTTTATACGTGGGGGAGCTTTCCACTGCGAGGATTACGTCATCGTTGTCGAGGTCCTCTGGTTGGAATATATATAAGTTTGGACGGCGCTTGCGGAGCGAGTTGTTGCCATCTGGACCATAATAATGGTTCATTCTCTCCTCTTGCTTGATTTTTTTGTCATCGTCTTCGTGGTTGTTCTTCTTGCGCTCTTTGTCGCGCCGTCTCCTCTCTTCGTCTGGCTCTACATCCTCAATTCCGAATCCGGTGGCGAGAATGGTTACCTTAACTTTCTTGCCCAAGTCTGGGTTGATGGAAATACCCCACTTGATTTCGAAATCCTCACCGAATTTCTCCATGAAGTCGTTGACATAGCTCATCTCCTCCATCATGAAGTCTTGTTTTTCCTTCTTCTCGTTCGAGAAGCTGATGGACAATAGTATTTTCTTGGAGTTGAACACGTTGTTGTCGTTGAGCAGTGGTGAGTTGAGCGCATCCTCGATGGCTTTCTTAACGCGCTCCTCTCCCTCGCCGTAGCCTGTGCTCATGATGGCCACTCCGCCATCTTTCAACACTGTCTTGACATCGTTGAAGTCAAGGTTTATGAGTCCGTGAGTGGTTATTATCTCGGCGATGCTTTTTGCTGCCACGCTAAGGGTGTCGTCAGCCTTGCCGAAAGCGTCGACGAGAGGCAGTTCCGGGTATATTTGGCGCAGGCGCTCATTGTTTATCACAAGCAACGCGTCAACATGTTTTGCCATTTCCTCTACACCGTCAAGGGCTTGGTTGATTTTCTTGAAACCTTCGAAACGGAATGGGATTGTGACGATGCCGACGGTGAGGATTCCCATGTCCTTGCTCACTTGGGCAATCACGGGGGCTGCTCCTGTACCCGTGCCGCCGCCCATTCCGGCGGTGATGAATGCCATCTTGGTGCCGTCGTTTAGCATGTTCTTTATCTTGTCGATAGTGTCTATTGCCGCTTGGCGGGCACGCTCGGGCCTGTTGCCGGCACCAAGCCCCTCTGTTCCCAGTTGCAAATGCGCTGGGACGGGCGAGTCGTTGAGTGCTTGCGCGTCAGTGTTGCAGAGCACGAAAGACACATCGTGTATGCCTTCGCGGTACATGTGGTTTACGGCGTTGCCGCCACCACCACCTACACCGATGACCTTGATTATGCTGTTTTCCTTGTTTGGGTCGCCGAAGTCAAGGATTTCCGGCTTTTGCGTATCCGTATTTTGCGTGTTGTTATTGTTGTCTGCCATGTTTCCTTCCAGTCTTTGTTTTTATTTGTTTATTCTTCTTCTGGCGCAGTCAGCTTATTGAAGATAGACTTGAACTTGTTCAAGAGCTTCCGTGGCTGTTTGGGCTTAGACTCTTGCTCGTTCCGATTGTCTGCCTCGGTCTTCTCTTTGACCTCTACTTTAGCCTTGTTTTGCGTGTGTTCTGTGTCGTCTATTATCCTGCCATTGGCCACCTGGGGGCTTGTTGCTTGATCTGTCTGTGTCGCTGACTTTTCTGGTATGTTTCCGAACAGGTTGCTTGTTATGTCATTGCCAGCACAGTTTTGGTCGCCTTTGGCCAAGATTGCGAGCACGGTGCATAGCCTTCCATCCTTGGCGTTGACCAACGGATTGCTTGACTTGATGGTGTCATTGACAAACTTCGCGGTTCTGATCTTCTCTATGTGTGTGTATAGCCTGAATGCCCGTTCTATGTTGTTCATGTTGCTGCCACCGCCTGTCAGTATGATGCCTCCCAAGAGCTTCTCCGTGTATTCCTCTGGTATTAGGCTCTTCACGTTCTCGATAATCTCCCTTGTGCGAGCCTCGACAATTTCCACGAACTTGCTCATCTCTATGAATCTATCCGATTCGATGGCGTAATGCTTAGTGGTGTCAATGTCGTTGCCGTCTGTAAAGGCACTCGCGTATTTCAGCTTTAGCCTCTCCGCGTCGCTCTCTTCTATTTGCAATGACGCTAAGTCTTTTGTTATATTGGAGCTTCCCAATGGTATCACGGACAGCTTCCTCAGTATATTGCGATGGAAGATGCTTACGGTTGTCGTGTCGGCACCAAGGTCTACGAGGGCGCAGCCGCCCCTCTTCTCCGCTTCTGTCAGAACGCTGTCGGCAAGCGCTAACGGAGAGATATACATGTCGAGTATGCTGATGTTGGCTTGGTCGAAGCACTTCTTCAACCTCCTGTAGAATTCCTTGCGGCATAGGATGTTAAGAAAATTGCCTTCAAGCCGCTTACATGGCACTCCCACAGGAGGCTCGGCTTGGTATTGGTTGTCTACCTTGTATTCCAATGTCACGGCATCGAGGATTTGCTTGTCTGGATATTGCATGCTCCTGTTGGCATCCATGAGCTCGTTGATCATGTCTTGCGTCACTTCGCTCTCTGTGGATAGCTCCCTGACGTTGGTGTTCTTGACACCTATGATGGATTGTCCGCCAAAGCCCACGTAGACATGCGCGATGTGCGCCTTGAGCGTAGCCTCCAACTTCTTGATGATGTTTGAAAGGGCTTGCACGGTCTTCTCTATATTGCGGACCACGCCGTTGCGTATGCACGCCTCGCCGTTTTCCTGAGCAATTGCAAGGACACTGATGCTGCCGTCGGTGTTTTTCCTGCCTACTATGCCAGTAATCTTTGATGATCCTAATTCTATTGCTACTGTAAATTCTGCCATTGGGGTATGTCTACTTTATTCTTTTCTCTTTTTCTTGCAAATGATCTGGTTGTCAAATTCCACGTTTATGTAGGAGTACTTGTTCCACCCAGCCTGCGACAGGCCATACTTGTAGAAGTTTTCCAGTTCATCCATTTTCTGGTTGGCGAAGTCGGTTATGAGTTGCTTTCTTTGCGCTATGAGTTTCGTTTGAGGTAGTTGCCCCAAATAGATTATGTTGTCGCCAACCCGTGGTATGAGCTCGACGCCGCCATCTGGGAGCACGTTTATCTGCTCCACTTGATTCTGCCAAAACTCGTTTGCCATTATCGCGTCGGCGAGGTATGAAATGTAGTTGCGCGCGAACCATCTGTCTATACGTCCCGAAGCAATGATAAGATTGCTTGTGTAGTGGGAGTTGGGCATGATGCGGTGATTGTCGTCGAGGTAATAGTCGTCACCATTGTCTGCCATAATGTGCAGCGTGGGCATACGTTGCGTGAGAGTTATCCACACGTGCCCATCTTGCGTCTTGTAGCATTCCACGTTCTTGATAAACGGACTTTGGCGAAGTTTCCCCTCTATCTCCCTTGTGTTGATTTCCTTGAATGTCTTTTTCAAGGGGTACAGGTCGTTCTTCATTAGCCTGTTTTTTATCTCTTTCGGGGAGATGAACCCATTGACGGCCTCGTCCTGGACATTGATGTTCACTTGCTTGCAGACAATATTCTCGCCGTCTGGCTTATTGAGGATTGTCATGGCTGCAACGATATAGGCGCCTAAGACCAAATCGCTGCCAACAAGCAATATCTTTTTCCAGTTTACGCGCATCTGGTATAATGGTTGTGTGTTTTTATTTTTCTTTCTCTTTCTCTTTTATTATTTTCTCTATCTCCGGTACCATGTTGTCAAGGTCTCCTGCTCCCAATGTTACGAGGACATCGAAGTCGCGGCTCTTCACAAGGTTGAGCACATCGTCTTTTTTGATGATGCTCTTCTCCACGTTTGACCTGAGATTGTCATATATTAACTGAGATGTCACGCCAGGTATTGGTTGCTCGCGAGCTGGGTAAATCTCGGTTAGTATCACTTCGTCGAAATGGCTAAGCGAGTCGGCGAAGTCTTTGTAGAAGTCGCGTGTGCGTGTATATAGATGAGGCTGGAATATGGCTGTGAGCTTGCGGTTCGGGTATAGTTCCCGTAGGCTCTTGGCGCATTGAAGTATCTCCTTTGGGTGGTGTCCATAGTCGGATAGGAGCACGTGGCGGTTGTCGCGGATTTTGAAGTCGAATCGGCGCTCCACGCCATGATAGGTTTCCATGCCGTACTTGATCTCCTCATCCGTGCAACCGTTGAGTTGTGCCAACGCCATTGCCGCCACTCCATTCTCAATGTTGATTGGTATTGGTTGTCCGAGCTTTACGCCAGTGATGTTGCCTTTTGGCGATATGAAGTCGAATGTTATCTCTCCATTCTCAATGGAAATGTTTTCCGCGTGGAAGTCGCCCTTGTCGCGACTGTAAGTGTATGTCTTTACCTCTTCTTTCACGTCGGCTTTCATCTCCAGATCAGTATGGATTATCAGCGCGCCTCCGGGTTGTATGAGCTCCGTGTAGTGCCTGAAGCTCTCAAGATATGCTTCTTTCGTGCCATAGATGTCGAGATGGTCGGGGTCTGTCGCGGTGATGACGGTCATCCATGGGCGAAGCCAATGGAACGAGCGGTCAAACTCGTCAGCCTCTATGACCACATAGTCGCTGGTATCCGAGAGAATGTAGTTGGTGCCGTAGTTCTTTGAGATGCCTCCGAGAAAGGCGTTGCAGTCTACGTGGCTTTGGTGCATGATGTGCGCGCACATGGTAGATGTTGTCGTCTTTCCGTGTGTGCCCGCCACGCACAATCCTTTGTGTGTGCGCGTGAGTATACCGAGCACTTGCGCGCGTTTTTGCACCTCAAAGCCGTTGTCACGGAACCATGTGAGTTCCTTGTGAGTGGCAGGTATGGCTGGCGTGTAGACCACGAGGCACGAAGACTTGTCCTTGCAGGCATGTGGAATTTCCTCCACGTTCTCATCGTAGTGTATCAGGATGCCCTCTTTCTCCAGTTGACGCGTAAGGTTTGATGGCGTGCGGTCGTAGCCTGCCACCACGGACCCACGGTGTATGAAGTATCTTTCTATGGCGCTCATGCCGATGCCGCCTGCGCCGATAAAGTATACTGACTTAATATCTTTCAGTTCCATTTCGATAATCTTGTTGTTTCTTGTCTTGTGTTATAATGTTCAACGGACGAGTTTAAGCACCTCATCGGCGATGACATCTGCCGAGTTGGGCAAGCCGAGCTTCTTAATGTTCTCGCTTAGCGACTTTAGCTTTTCGTCGTCGTTGACTATTGTAAGTGCTCGTTTGAGCAACACTTCTGGGGCCTCTGCGTCTTTCACGTATATTGCCGCGTCTTTGTTGACGAGCGCCATGGCGTTTTTGGTTTGGTGGTCTTCTGCCACGTTGGGGCTTGGGACGAGTATCACAGGCTTGCCTATTAGGCAGAACTCGCTTATGGAGCTTGCTCCAGCACGGCTTATCACGAGGTCTGCGGCGTTGTAGGCCGCTCCCATGTCGGTAATGAAGTCGAGAACTTTGAGGTTGGGTATCTCCCCAAAATCGCTTACGGCCTTGTTCATCTCGGCGTTGTAGTATTTGCCCGTCTGCCATATGAACTGCACGTTGGCGTCTTTCACCTCTTTGAGGTGGAGCCTCATGCTGTCGTTGATGGTTCTTGCTCCAAGGCTTCCGCCAACGAGCAGGATGGTCTTCTTGTCAGGGTCGAGTCCGAACTTCTTCCTTGCCTCTTGCTTTGAGATGTTGTCGTTGACCACGTTTTGCCTCACCGGGTTACCAGTCATTATGATTTTGTCTGCAGGGAAGAATCTCTCCATGCCATTGTATGCCACGCAAATCTTCTTCGCGCCGTTGGCGAGCAACTTGTTGGTCTTGCCTGCATAGGAGTTTTGCTCTTGTATGAGGCATGGCACCCCTAATGCTTGGGCGGCGTCGAGCGCGGCTGCACTGGCGTATCCGCCTACCCCTACTGCCACGTCGGGCTTAAACTTCCGCACGATGCGTTTTGCCATGAACTTACTCCTGAGGAAGTCGATGCCAACAATGATGTTTTTCAGCGAGTAGATAGGGCGGACCAATCCTTTCACGGGCAAGCCCTTTATCTCGTAGCCTGCCTGCGGGACGCGTTGCATCTCCATGCGCCCCAAGGCTCCTATGAACAGAATCTTTGCCTCTGGATGCTTGGCCTTTATGGCGTTGGCAATGCTGATGGCTGGGAATATGTGCCCACCTGTTCCTCCTCCGCTGACGATAACTCTTAGCTCTTTTTCCATTTTAGTACATTTTCGGCAAAAGTAATCATTTTTTTTCTTTTCGTGACTATTATTCGCCTAAATTATTTCTGTTCTATATTGTCTGTCATTTCTGGAGCTGTTGCCACTGCTACAGTCTTCTTCGCGGTATAGACATTATTCTTCTTTGCCGTGCGGCTCACGCTGAGTATCATTCCTATGTACACGCAGTTTATTACCGTGGATGACCCTCCCCTGCTTATTAGGGGAAGAGGCTGCCCTGTCACCGGCGCTATGCCAACCGCCACGCACATGTTGGACAAAGCTTGTATGACAATCATCAATCCTAAGCCCATGACGAGAATTGCAGGGAAGTTGTTCTCGCATCGGTTGGCTATGATGCCAACGCGGAAGAGCAGGGTGATGTAGAGCATCGCCACGAATGACGCGCCGAGCAATCCAGTCTCCTCTATTATGATGGCATAAATGTAGTCGGAGTATGCCTGTGGCAGGAAGTCGCGTTCCTCGCTGTTGCCAGGGCCTTTGCCTATGAAGTTGCTTGAGGCTATGGCTATGTTGGCGTATGATATTTGCGCGTCCTTGTCGAGATCCACCTTCTCTGGCGGTATGGTGTATTTATCTTCGCCAAACTTCTTGAGCCTTGCCTTCCACGTGTCCATGCGGTGCAGCAGCCCGTGCCGCTGGGTGCTCTCTACGGTCTTGCCGTTTTTCGTCACCATCTCAGAATAGGTCTTGTTGTCGTTGTCTGCGTCTTTGTCGTCGCCTATGGCGAAGACCAATGACACGCCCACGATGAGTACGGCAACCACCGTTACCACTATTTTCAGCAGTTGTCTCGCGGGCACGTGGCCTATGATCATCATCAAGAACACTGTCACGCTGAGAAGAACCGCCGTGGACAGGTTCTCGAAGAAGATGAGTGGCACTAAACAAAACCATATGATAATTATGTAGAGTACGGCGTGCCTGTCGGCTCCGCGGTCTGTCTGCATGGCGCTGAGAATTTGCGCCGTGGCGAGTACCATGGTGCCCTTGGCTATCTCCGATGGTTGGAACCTTATTCCGAAAATCGTCAGCCATCGTCCGGCGCCGTTGATGCTTTGGCCAAAGAAGTCGGCACATACCAATGCAAGAAAGCAACCTATTATCAGGAATGGCGTCGCCAGCTTGAAGTACCGGCACGGTATGTTCAAAGTGATTATCATGGAGAATATACCCAAAAGCAACAGGCCGACGTGCTTGAGCATAGGGCTGATGTAGTCTCCTGTCTTGAACGTCAGCGATGACAGGGCAGAGAACACCTCCACCGCGCTGATGATGCAAAGGAAGAAGAACACCATCCAGATGACCTTGTCGCCTTTGAATATACCACTTACTCGCTTGCTCATTTTCCGTCTTCAAAAATCCATTACAGGTTTCTTACTAATGTCTTGAACTGCTCGCCCCTGTCTTCCATGTTCTTGAACAGGTCGAACGACGCACAGCACGGCGACAACAGCACGGTGTCGCCAGGCTTTGCCATCTCATAGCAAGCCTTCACGCAGTCGGCCATGCAGTGGGTGTCGCGCACGGGGATGCCGAATGAGTCGAAATTCCGATGTAGCTTAGTGTTGTCGGCACCAAGGTACACCAATCCCACGCACTTTTTCTTTACCAGGTCGAAGATGTGGTGATAGTCGTTGCCCTTGTCCTTGCCGCCAAGAATCAGGATTGTTGGCGTGCGCATGCTTTCCAGGGCATACCAGCAAGCGTCCACGTTGGTGGCTTTCGAGTCGTTGACATATTGCACGCCACCAACTTTGCACACCTTCTCCAAACGATGTTCCACGCCAGGAAAGTCGCTGAGGCTCTTGCGAATGACATCTTTCTTTATGCCGCTTATGTTCGCGGCGAGGCCGGCGGCGAGGCTGTTGTAGAGGTTGTGTTTGCCCGTTAGCGAAAGCTCCTCTTGTTCCATGTTGAATGGGGTGGGGTATTCAATCTTGTATTCTCCCTCTTCTGTGTATGCCACGGCTGCGTCCTCCTTTATTTCCGAGAATGGGCATTTCACGGCGTGGATGTCAAACTTCTCCATCTCTTTTTTGATAACAGGGTCGTCGTTCCAGAAGATGAAGCTGTCGTCCGCGGTTTGGTTTTGCGTTATGCGCATCTTGGCATCGGCGTAGTTCTCAAACTTGAAGTCGTACCTGTCGAGGTGGTCTGGGGTGATGTTGAGCAGGATGGCGATATTGGCGTGGAAGTCGTACATGTTGTCGAGCTGGAACGAGCTCAACTCTATTATATAATACTCGTGAGGGTCTTCCGCCACTTGCAGCGCGAGACTGCGCCCGATGTTTCCAGCGAGTCCGGCATCGTATCCCGCCTTCTTGAAGATGTGGTATATCAACGATGTCGTTGTAGTTTTGCCGTTTGAGCCAGTTATGCAAATCATCTTCGAGTGGGTATAGCGTCCGGCGAACTCTATCTCGCTGATGATGTGCGTGCCCTGCTTCATGAGCTTCTGTATCATGGGGGCTTCCTTTGGTATGCCGGGGCTCTTTATTACCTCGTCGGCGTTCAGAATCTTCTCCTCAGAGTGATGCCCTTCTTCCCACTCAATGCCGTGGTCGTCGAGCATTTTCTTATAGTTGTCCTTTATCTTTGACATGTCGGAAACGAACACGTCGAAACCTTCTTTCTTTGCCAGGACAGCGGCTCCCGCGCCGCTTTCTCCCGCGCCTAAGACTACTATGCGTTTCATTTTTATTATCAGTTTATCTTATCTTCAATGTTATGATTGTCAGTGCCGCGAGGATGATGGTCACGATCCAGAACCTGATGGTTATCTTTGCCTCATGCTTTGCAGAGCGCGGACTCTTTATGAGGTACTTGCAGTCTGGGTCGAGCTGCTCCGGTGTCACGCGGAAGTTGTCGTGTATTGGCGTGCGTTTGAATATGCGCTGCTTTATGCCATGCCGCTTACCCAACTTGTAATACCACACCTGCACTATCACCGACAGGCTCTCCACGAAGAATATTCCGCAGAGTATCGGCAGAAGTAGTTCCTTGTGGATTATCACGGCACACACGCCTATGATGCCGCCTATGGTGAGGCTGCCCGTGTCGCCCATGAACACTTGCGCGGGGTAGGCGTTGTACCACAAGAAACCTATCAGCGCGCCAATGAACGCGCACAGGAACACGACGAGCTCTTGAGAGCCGGGAATGTACATTATGTTCAAGTATGCGGCGAATTGTATGTGCGAGCTCACGTAGGCGAGTATTCCGAGCGCCACTCCTATTATAGCCGAGTTGCCGGCGCACATGCCGTCCATGCCATCGTTGAGGTTTGCGCCATTGCTCACCGCCGTCACCACGAGGATGGTCATCACTACGAACAATATCCAGCCGGCAGCGGTCTTGTACTTGCCGCAAAACGACATTATCTTCGAGTAGTCGAGGTTGTGGTCTTTCACGAATGGTATGGTGGTCTTCAGCGACTTGTGGGCCACGGCACGGTGTTTCACCACCACTTCCTGGCCGTTTTGCCTACTTATGGTGAGGTTCTCGTTCATCTTCACGTCGGGCGACATCCATAGGGTCAAGCCTACTATGAGGCCGATGGAGACCTGGCCGATAATCTTGTACTTGCCTTTCAGACCTTCCTTGTTGCGGCGGAATATCTTTATGAAGTCGTCGAGCCCACCGAGGAATCCGAGCCATACCGTGGTGACAATCATCAGGATAATGTATATGTTCCTCAGTCGCCCGAGCAAGAGCACGGGTATGAGTATTGACACGATGATGATGATGCCTCCCATTGATGGCACGCCAATCTTCTTCACTCCATAGGGGTCAATCTTGGCGTCGCGCTGGGTTTCCGTGATCTGTTTCCTCTTGAGGTACTTTATGAATTTCTCGCCGAACCATGCCGAGATGACGAGTGACAGGATGAGCGCCAAGAGAGCCCTGAACGAGATGTAGCCCCACATTCCTGAGCCTGATATGCCAAATTGCTCAAGAAAACGAAAAAGATAGTACAGCATTTCTTTTAGTTCTGTATTCTATTACTCTATGCCATTCGTTTATCCACGATATATGGCATATTTGTTTGTTGCTTCTTAGTTGTTGAAGATGTCGTGTAGCACTTCCTTGTCATCAAAATGATGCTTCACGCCCATCACCTCTTGATAGTTCTCATGGCCCTTTCCCGCCACGAGCACCACGTCGCCTTTCTGCGCCATCATGCACGCCGTCTTTATTGCCTCCTTGCGGTCCACGATGGTTATGACTTTCTTCATCTGCTCCTTGTCGAGTCCAGCTACCATGTCGTCGATGATGGCTTGTGGATCTTCAAAGCGTGGGTTGTCGCTTGTGATGATCACCTTGTCGCTTTGCTTCACCGCCTCTTGCGCCATGAGCGGTCGTTTGCCGTGGTCGCGGTTCCCTCCGGCTCCGCATACCGTGATGACGTGTCCCTTGCCGTTGAGCACCTCGTGTATGGCGTTGAGCACGTTCTCAAGGGCGTCTGGCGTGTGGGCGTAGTCCACTATCGCGGTGAAACCTGCTGGCGATGCTATGGGCTCCAGTCGGCCACTGACGCTGTGCAGGGTGCTAAGCACCACGAGAATTTCCTCTGGCTCTTTTCCGAGCATGCGTGCGGCCGCATATACGGCGAGGAGGTTCGACACGTTGAATTTGCCAATGAACCTCACACCCACCTCGTGGCCGTCTATGTCAAGATACATACCGGCGAAATGCATCTCTATGATGTGCGCGCGGAAGTCTGCCATCTGGCGTATGGAGTAAGTCTTGACGGTGGCTTTGGTGTTTTGCACCATTATCATGCCGTTCTTGTCGTCGGCGTTGGTAATGGCGAAAGCCGATTTGGGCAGTCCGTCGAAGAATGCCTTTTTGGCGTTGCGATAGTTCTCGAATGTCTTGTGGTAGTCGAGGTGGTCGCGCGTGAGGTTGGTGAAGATGCCTCCGGCGAACTTCAGCCCGCCTATGCGCTTCTGGTGTATGGCGTGCGACGAGCACTCCATGAAGGCGTATTGGCACCCTGCCTTGACCATCTCGCCCAAGAGCTCGTTCAGCTCTATCGGGTCTGGCGTGGTGTGGTCGGCAGGTATTGGCTTGCCGTCTATGTAGTTGCAGACGGTTGAGAGAAGACCGCAACGATAGCCGAACTCACGAAACATGTTATATAATAATGTGGCGATGGTTGTCTTGCCGTTTGTCCCTGTCACCCCCACGAGTGTCAAGTGCTTTGATGGGTCGCCATGGAAAAGCGTTGCCACCTTGCCAACCGCGTCTTCCGTGCTTTCCACTTGGACGTAGGTCACGCCATCGGCGAGCTTTTCTGGCATATCCTCGCAAAGCACGGCCCTTGCGCCAAGTTCCAAGGCCTTGGGTATGAACTTGTGTCCGTCTGTCTGCGTGCCTTTCATGGCCACGAAGAGATGTCCATCCTTAATCTTGCGCGAGTCGATGTTTACCCCCGTGATGTCTACATCTGTGCTGCCCTCGATGCGGAGCGGCTTGATGTTCTTCAAAAGTTCTTGCAGTTTCATGTCTTATGTGTCTTTGTTTGTTGTCTTATTTTTATAATATGTGTTCTCTTGTATTGTTCGTGTGTTATTGGAGCGTGAGCAAGCACTTCTGGCCTTTTCTCACTTTCTTCCCAGGCTCAATGCTTTGCTCCGTCACCTTGCCACGGCCTTTTATGGCGCATTTCACTCCGCTCGACTCGGCGAGGAATATGGCGTCGCGCGCCCCCATGCCGCGAACGTCGGGCATGACGCGTGGCCGTCTCGCCTTGTCCTTGATCAGCTTGACGCAGCCACGCCTCCGTTCCGCCACGCCCCACACTGGTTGTGTCTCATTCTCCTTGAAAGGATAATTAGAGTAGGTCGATATTCCAAGCGAGGAGAGCACAAAGTCGGCCGAGAGAATGTTCCCGGCCTTCACGTCGGGAATAATGCTTGAGTTTGGGTCGTGGGCGTCGCTCACGCTGTATCTCACGTATTTTGCCATTATGCCGTCGGCTATCTCCTTGAACACCTCGCTGCTCATCCATCCATAGGCTGGCAAGCCGTATTTTTGCATGCACACTATGCAACTGTAATAAGGCCTGTCTTTCTGGCCGAACCATCCGGCGAATGATAGCAGGCTGTGTGCGGTGCCTCGATAGTTGCCGTTGCTGGCAATCATGGCCGTGCCTGTCTTGCCGCAAACCCAGTAGTTGGGGCTGTATGCTTTCTTGCCTGTGCCATTGAGCACCACCCTGTGCAGCAGGTCTTGCACTATGCGCAAGGTCTTGTCGGAGGCGATATGCTCCTTGCCGCTCACAACCTGTGGCGGGAAAGTGGCGATGGTGTCGCCGTCCTTGATAGCGCTTTTCACGAACCTGGGCTGCATCATGCGGCCATTGTTTGCTATGGCGTTATAGAACGTGAGAGTGTAGATCGGCGGTATCAACGTCTCGTAGCCGATGCTCATCCATGGCAGGGCTGTGTTGCTCCAGTTTATCCACTCGCCGCGCTTGTTCTTCTTCGGCATCCTTATCACGGGCATGGCGTGACCCACTATCGGTATTTTCACACCAGCTCCGTTGATGCCCGTGCGGTATATGCCGCGCACGAACTTTTCGGGGTCTTTGTGATAAAACTTGTCTATGGTATAGCTCACGCCGATGTTGGAGCTCAGCTCCATGGCTCGCCCCAGGGATATGGTGCCATAGCCGCCGCTCTTCCAGTGGCTGTCCTTCATGTCGCGGCCATAGATATGCCAGATGCCGTTGCCTGTGGGAATCTTGAACGTCGTGTCGCACACCCCGTCTTCAAGGGCGGTCATCACCGAAGCGGTCTTGAACACCGAGCCAGGCTCCATCAAGTCGCTGACGGCGTGGCTCTGTATTTCGCGGTATTTGCCGTCGTCGCATTTCTCCATGTTCACGATGGCCTTTATGTCGCCCGTAGACACTTCCATCACTATCGCGACCCCTACGGTTCCTTGAATCTCCTCGAGCTTCTTCACGAGTGCCCTTTCCGCGAGGTCTTGCATGCCCACGTCGATTGTCGTCATGATGTCGCAGCCGTTGATGGGCGCACGGTTTGTTATGCTAAGATATTTACCGAGCACCTTCTGTCTGCTCACGGTGCCATAGGTGCCTTTCAGCAGTGAGTCGTAGCTCAGCTCCAGCCCGTAGCGTGCGGAGCGTCCGCCCTCGTCGGTGAGCAACACGTCGCCTATCGTGCGCTTGGCGAGTGACCCGTAAGGATTCTCGCGGGCGTTGAGCTCGTCAAAGTGGAAGCCGCTCTTGTTGTTGCCCAGGCGGAACAATGGCAAGTCGCGTACTTGGCTGTAGGTGTTGTAGTCGATGCGCTTGGGCCAGATGACCCAGTTGCGCACCCTCTCACCCTTGTGCGGCCCCGATGTTCGTCGCTTTTTGTATCCCTGCATGAGATGTGCCTTGAACTGCCGCGCGCTCTGCTCAGGGAATATGCGGCTTAGGCCTTGGCAAATGCTGTCGAGCTTGACGTGCCAAAGCGAGTCGCCGTGCTTGGCCTCGTGGAGCTGCTGGAAGTCCATGTATATCTTGAACTCTGGCAGCGACGAGGCGAGGAGCTGCCCGTCGCATGACAGTATGTTGCCGCGTATGGGTTGCGTCCTCACGCTGTCCTGGCGGACGCGGCTTGCCACTTTCATCCAGTAGGCTTTCTTCACCGTCATGATGTATACGGCTTGCCCGAGCACCATCAACGCTCCAATTGCCAGAAGCCAGGCCAGACATTTGAAGCGTGGTATTATCTCTTTGTAGTTGAACTTGCTCATTTGTCGGGTACCGTTATGATGTAAGGTGGCTGCGTTGGCATCTTCAGCGTGCTGTCTTTGTTGTTCTTGAGCATCTCCAGGACGTTGCTTTGCCGGCTCTCCTCCGTCAGCTTGCTGTCGCTCGACAGTGCCTTGTACTTAGCGTCTTTCAATTCCTTTTGGAGCGCGTCTATTTGTATTATGTCTTGTTGGCAAGAGTACCTGTTGGCTATGTATATCACTACTAACATTGATATGAGCAACAATAGCAACACTTGCCGTCGCATGAACGACGTGTTCAAGATGTCGCCGCCAAGAATCTTTCCCAGCGAGAAAGTCCTCGACAGCGGGGATTCGCCTTCCGTTGCTTGCTCTTCTATGACTTTTGAAAGCGACAGCCCGGTATCGGCGTCATCATCGATTGGCTTTGTCGTTTTCTCGCCGTTATTGTTGTTTGTCGAATCTTCTTTCATGTTTTTATTGTACCTC
>DJQL01000033.1:27503-29136 GCA_002437565.1 Prevotella sp. UBA6387 | reverse complement strand
TCTTCGTCTTTCACTTTCTCGCCGCAATCCGGAGTTTCGCGCTCCGGCTGCGTGGGTTCTCGCTTACCTCCTCGCTGGATGGCACTATGACCTTGTTGTTGACCATGGCGTAGGGGCTTGCCTTCCTTCCGAACACAGGGTCTTCCTCAGCCTTCCCGTTCACGTTGCCGCTCTTCATGATGTTTTTCACCATGCGGTCTTCAAGCGAGTGGTAGGTGATGACGCTCAACCTACCTCCTGTGGCGAGCAGTCGCGTGGCGGATGTCAGCATCTCGCTGAGAGCCTGCATCTCGTGGTTCACCTCTATGCGCAGGGCCTGGAAGAGTCGGGCCATGTCTTTCTTCTCTTTCTCGCGGCGGAAGAGTGGGTCCACCACTTGCAGGAAGCCTTGCGTGGTGAGTATTGGCTTGCGCTCTCGCGCCTTCGCTATGGCTGCGGCTATCTGTCGCGCCCGGCGCAGTTCCCCGTATAGGTAGAATATGTCGGCGAGATGTTCCTCGGTGTCGTTGTTCACTATGTCGGCGGCGGTCTTCCCACCCTCGCGGTTCATGCGCATGTCGAGAGGCGCGTTGTACCTGAACGAGAATCCGCGCCCCGCGTCGTCGAAATGGTGGCTCGACACACCGAGGTCGGCAAGGAGCCCGTCGATGTGCTCCACGCCATAATAGCGCATCCAGTTGCTCAACCACCGGAAGTTGGAATGCACGAACGTGAGCCTCGGGTCGTCCACGATGTTGTTCTCCGCGTCAGCGTCCTGGTCGAAGCTGAACAAATGCCCATTGTCGCCAAGGCGACGGAGAATCTCGCGTGAGTGTCCGCCGCCGCCAAAGGTGACGTCAACGTATACGCCATCGGGATTGATGGCGAGGCCGTCAATGCTCTCCTTGAGCAAGACGGGAATGTGATATGCCATGGTGGTGTCAGTCATTTTCCTCTTCTTTCATTGCCTCTTCGAGCACGTTGCCGAAGTCTTCCTTGTCCATTGTCTCCATGCTGTCGGCAGGCCATATCTCAATGGTGTCGCCCATTCCCACGAAACGTATCGACTGGCTGATGCCAGCCATGTCGAGAAATGGGCGCGGAATGAGAATCCTGCCACTCGCGTCTATTGTCAGTTCCGCTACGCCGCTGACGAATGTGCGGAATGCCATCTGCTGACGGCGGTCCCATCTCGACAGCTTGCGGCGCATAGTGGCAACCAACTCGTCCCATACGCTCACGGGGTAGAGCACCAACAGGCTCTCAAACACGTCCTTGCGAAGCACAAGCGAGCCCTCGCCAGACGCTGCCAGCACCTTGCGAAACTGGGCGGGCAGAAAGGCCCTGCCCTTAGCGTCTGTCTTTGCCTCTATATTGCCTAAAAAGCGCATGAGCACACATATTAAGTGTATTTGGACTCCAAAGTTACGAACTTTCCCCCACTTTGCACCACTTTTCCCCACTTTTTTTTTGTTGTCGTGCTCCAAAACGCCTTTGGCATGGCGAAAGGGCTGCGCGGCGCGCCAGGAATCCTGCCGTTTGGGTCGCTTCTGTCCCATGGATGCAAGGGCGTGAGACGCGCGAGAAAATGGTGTCTTGTCTAAGGCGGTAAACGGTTGTTAGAGAGGCCGTTCGCCTTTACGCTTGAATCGCG
>DJQL01000033.1:19842-27437 GCA_002437565.1 Prevotella sp. UBA6387 | reverse complement strand
ATTCAAGCGTGAAGGCGACGCGATTCAAGCGTGAAGCCGAAACGTGTCTTCACGCCCATGATTTCATGCCATAACTGCCACGAAATATTTTTCACATTTTTGCGTATGAAATGAAAAGAAATAAAAAATAATTGGTATTTTTGCAACGTAGTTTTGTTATGGCAGAGAAAAGCATAGTAAAGACAATCGATTTAGAGGGAATATTGCGCAGCAAGATGGGCGACAAGGCCCGATACGTGCCGCGCTTTCTCGTGGCATGGCTTCGTCGTCTCATACACGAGGACGAGGTCAACGCTTTTCTTGATGAGCATCGCGGACAGGAGGGCACTGAGTGGCTTGAGGAATGCGTGAAGTATCTCGACATGCGGCTCACCATTGAAGGCAAGGAGAACCTTCCCGACAAGAGCGACGGCAAGCGCTACATTTTCGTGAGCAACCATCCGCTTGGGGGGCAAGACGGCGTGTGCCTTGGCTCGATTATCGGGAGACACTATGATGGCAGGTTCCGGTATCTGGTCAACGACCTGTTGATGTTTCTCCCTGGCTTGCGCCCCGTATGCGTGGGAATCAACAAGACTGGCCGCAACGGGGCGAGTTTCGCCGATGCCGTGGAGTCGGCTTTCAATAGCGACAACCACATAATCATGTTTCCCGCCGGTCTCAATTCCCGTATCATCGACGGTCACGTACACGACATTCCCTGGAAGAAAACGTTCGTTTCGAAAAGCGTGCAGTATCACCGCGATGTGGTGCCAATCTATTTCAGCGGCCACAACTCCTCGCGGTTCTACCGCATAGCGCGCTGGCAGGAGCGTTTGGGGATTAAGGTTAACATAGCCATGCTTTTCCTTGTCGACGAGATGTACCGCAACCGTCACAAGCCGTTCCGTGTGGTGATAGGCAAGCCTATACCTTGGCAGACTTTCGACAAGAGCCGCAAGCCTAAGGAATGGGCTGCCTGGGTGGAAGAGAAAGTTTATCAACAAGCAGGCCCCGCGGGGCTTAGGGCTGAGTAGCCGAAAACAATATAAGCAACTATGGAAGAAGAGATTATCCAACCCATCAGTAAGGAAATATTGAAAAGTGAGCTGACTCCGCAACGTCGTCTTCGCACGACGAACAAGAGCCACAACGAGATTTACGTTTTCCGCGCCGCCGATGCTCCACACGTCATGCAGGAGGTTGGCAGGCTTCGCGAGATAGCTTTTCGCACGGCTGGTGGCGGCACTGGTAAAAGCATGGACATCGACGAATTTGACACCATGCCCAATGGTTGCAAGCAGCTCATAGTGTGGAACCCGGAGGCGGAGGAAATCATCGGCGGTTATCGCTATCTCTTTGGCGAGGACTGGCAGTTGAAAGCCGATGGGCAGCCAAACCTCGCCATGAGCCACATGTACCGTTTCTCAGACGAGTTCATGAAAGACTACGCGCCTTACACCGTGGAGCTGGGCCGCTCGTTCGTGTCGCTTGAATATCAGAACGTGAGGAAAAACACCAAGAGCATCTTCGCGCTCGACAACCTTTGGGACGGACTTGGCGCGCTCACCGTGATAAACCCACGCTGCAAGTATTTCCTTGGCAAGATGACGATGTATCCGTCTTTTGTGCGCCGTGGCCGCGACATGATACTCTATTTCCTTCGCAAGCATTTCGGCGACAACGAGCACCTTGCGGTACCGATGGACGCGGTGAAGATAGACACGCCCGAGGATGAGCTGAGAAGCCTGTTCTACGAGGACGACTTCAAGCGCGACTACCGTCTTCTCAACCATCAGGTGCGCGAGCTCGGATACAACATCCCGCCCCTCGTCAACGCCTACATGAACCTCAGCCCCACGATGAAGTTTTTCGGCACGGCCGTGAACCACGAGTTTGGCGAGGTGGAGGAGAGCGGCATCCTCATTGCCGTGGACGAGATCTTCGAGGAGAAGCGCGTCCGCCATATCAACAGCTTCGTGGCGGAGCACCCTGAGGCGTTGAAGATGCCAATGCCAAAGAAATGACCGCCAGCCGCGCTATACGATAGGCAAGGCTATGCCGCTGATTTTCTGGTAGATGTCGAGAGCGTAGACATCGGTCATGCCACTTATGAAGTCGAGCACCGCCATGATGCGTGTCTCAAGGTCGTCGCTGTGGATGTCATATTGCGAGGAAAAGCGGTTGATGAGCTGCTGGGAGTGGAATCTCTCGGGATGCGCCGCCGCGTCGATGAACGTGCGCATGAGCGTCTCCATTATCTTGTAACCGCTAAGCTCGATATCGAGGACGGGCTTGGAATGGTAAATCTTCTTATAGGATGTCTTCACGCATCGTTGGTAAGCCTCGCGTTGTGGCTCGGCAACGTGGTCGATGAGACTTCCCGTGAACGTGCCGTCGAGAATCTTGTCTTCGTTGTCGACAAACACCTCCACGCACTCATGCTCCAACTTGCCCACGGCGCATGCTCTAAAATACACCACTTGCTCGTTCTCGTCGGTCACGCCGTCATCGGCAAGCCTTTTCAAAATGCCTTTCCTTGTCTCTTCGTCGAAAAAGCCAAGTAGGAGGTCGCGTGTCTCCTCGAATGTCAGTATGCGGAGCTTGTGAGAGTCCTCTATGTCCATTATCTCATAGCAGATGTCGTCGGCGGCCTCCATGAGGTACACCAACGGGTGCCTGGCGTATAGCAGCGGCTCGCCCGTCGCCGACAATCGCGTGATGCCCAGCTCGTTGGCAATCTTCTCGTATGAGGAAGCCTCGGAAGTGAAGAATCCGAATTTGCCGTGCTCGCCGGCAAGACAGCTCGCGCGGGGGTATTTCACGACAGACGCGAGCGTGGAGTAGGTCATCACGAATCCGCCACGTCTTCTGCCCACGAACTGGTGAGTGAGCAAACGGAAGGCATTGGCGTTGCCCTCGAAGTGGGTGATGTCGTCCCAAAACTCAGTCGACACCTTGTCTTTCAAAGCTTTTCCGCAGTCTTCGGTGAAGAATGTCTGTATGGCCTTCTCGCCGGAATGACCGAAGGGAGGGTTGCCCATGTCGTGGGCAAGCCCTGCCGTTTGCACTATGGTGCCAATCTCCTCGAACAGCGTGTTTCTCAACATCGGGTGCTTGTCGGTGAGTCGCCGTGCCACGTCGTCGCCGAGGCTCTTGCCAAGCGACGACACTTCGATGGAATGGGTGAGACGGTTGTGCACGAATATGCTACCAGGCAGGGGAAAAACCTGGGTCTTGTTTTGCAAGCGGCGAAAAGGAGCCGAGTAGATTAGTCGGTCACCGTCGCGCTTGAACTCGGAACGGTCGTCGTGGCGGAGCTGATGCCGCTCCTCCTGTCCGAAGCGCTTGTTGCTTATGAGTTGTTGCCAGTTCATAGATGTTGCTCCTGAGGATTAACTCTTGATTCTTTTACGGCAAAGTTACGCTTATTTCGTGGCTTTTCGTCTTTTTAATAAATAAAATTAAATTATATGTGCAGAATTGCGTAATTTTGCATTATTATGGTGAAAATCAAAGTTGTAAACGCCGGTCGCCAACCTCTCCCGGCATACGCCACAAGTCAGAGCGCGGGAATGGATCTCCGTGCCGACATAGAGTCGCCCATCACGCTCCGTCCCATGGAGCGTAGCCTTGTGCCTACGGGCATCCGCATAGAGTTGCCGCAGGGTTACGAGGCGCAGGTGCGCCCACGCAGCGGGCTCGCGCTGAAGCACGGCATTACCGTGCTCAACACCCCGGGCACGATAGATTCAGACTATCGCGGTGAGTTGAAAGTGCTGCTTGTAAACCTCTCTGGCGAAGACTTCGTAATCAACGCTGGGGAACGTATCGCGCAGATGATTATCGCAAAGCATGAGACAGCCACGTGGGAAGAGGTGGAAGCGCTTGATGAGACAGAGCGAGGCGAAGGCGGTTACGGTCATACGGGGGTGAAATGATGAGAAGACACAGTTTGCACATCCTCGCGCTTGCCGTGACAGTCGTTGTCTGCCATGCGGCTGTCGTGTCGCCGGCGCTTGAGAATGATGTCGCGGCGGGCACCACAAGGCCCGACACACTGACTTATGAGCAAGACAGCCTCTTCGGTGAGCGTTTCCTGTCGGCGTTGCGCCAACGAGAGAAAGGCAATGCCGACTCCTCGATGATGCTTATAGATTCTTGCCTGAAGATAAACCCTCGCTCGGCGGTGGCCTACTTCATGCGCGCTGATTACTTTGCCGACAAGGACAGCGCTCTCTTCGCCCTCCGCGACCTGGAGACCGCGGCGAGCCTCGCGCCAAACAACGACACCTATCAAGAGCGCTTGGCACAGATGTACTTGGGCACGGCCAATTTCGACAAGGCAATAGAAACATACGAAAAACTTTACCAGGCGCACCGCGACCGCGACGACGTGGTTGCCATGTTGGTGCAACTGTATGGACGACAGAAGAAATACGACAAGATGCTGGATGCCATAAGCCGCCTTGAGGAGATGGATGGCGAGAGCGACCAGCTGTCGCTGATGCGCATGAACGCATACGAGATGAAAGGCGACGCCAAGGGCGCTTACGACACGTTGAAGGCGCTGGCCGACTCTCACCCAAACGACCCCAACTTCAAGCTCATGCTCGGCAACTGGCTCATGCAGCACAAGCGGCAGCAGGAAGCGTATGGCATATACTCTGGCGTGCTGAAGAGCGAGCCCGACAATGCAATGGCGCAGAGCTGCCTATATGATTATTACAACGGCACGGGGCAAAAATCGCTCGCCACGGAGATGATGAATCGCCTGCTGTTTGGCAGGGAGACACCGCAAGAGACACGTGTGCAATTCCTGCGCAATGCCATACAGCAAAACGAGAAGGACGGCGGTGACTCCACGGCAGTGGTCGAGCTCTTCCGGAAATTGCTGGCTGTGGTGCCACGAGACACGACAGTGGCACAGCTAAAGGCCGCGTATTACAGCTTGAAGAAATTCCCGAAAGACTCCATAGACAACGCCCTCACGCAATTGATACGCTTGCAGCCCGACAACGCTGAGGCAAGGGCGCAACTCATACAGGACAAGTGGTCGTCGCAAGACTGGAAGAAAATAGCGGCTCTCAGCGAACCCGGCATGCTGTACAACCCCGATTTCCTGCCGTTCTATTTCTTCACGGGGTTGTCACGCTATTATCTTAAAGACGACAAGGGCGCGCTCGATGCCTTGCGTAAAGGCACGGAGTTTATCAATGACCAAAGCAATACGGCCATCGTGTCGGAGATATACTCTATCATGGGGGAGATATACTCTGCCAATGGCATGAAGAAAGAGGCTTATGCCGCTTACGACAGTTGCTTGCAGTATGACCCAAACAATTTGGGTACGCTCAACAATTACGCTTATTTCCTGAGCGTTGACGGTATCGACCTCGAAAAGGCCGAGAAGATGAGTGCCAAGGTCATTGCCGCGGAGCCTAAAAATGCCACTTACCTTGACACTTATGCCTGGATTCTATATAAACTCGGCAGAAATGCCGAAGCCAAGGTATACATTGACCAAACGCTGAAATTCGCTTCCGACAGCACACGGTCGAACACGCTCTATGAGCATGCGGCTGACATATATGCCGCATTGGGCAACTACGAGGCTGCCGCCTCATTCTGTGAAAAAGCCGTGAAGCTGGGTGGCGACGCCAAGGCATTGGAAAAGAAAATAAGACTTTACAGAAAGAAATCGAAGTGATGAATAAATTTAGACTTGGGATAGTTGCCTTTTCCGCCATGTTGCTCCTCGCGTCTTGCGGTGTGAAGAAGGCGGCGGTGAAGGATGCGGACAAAGCGACGTCGAACCTGCCAAAGATGGGGAAAACGGAAGTCGCCACGCCGACATCGTCTTTCGCTTTCGTGGAAAGGGTCAACGACAAGAGGGTTGACGCGCAAGACATAGTTGCCGACTTTACCTTCACCGCCTCGATGGGAGGCAAAGACGTGTCGGTGCCAGGAAGCTTGCATATGCGCAAGGACCAGATGATAAGGTTGCAACTTTTCATGCCTGTGTTGCATACCGAGGTGGGACGGTTGGAGTTCACGCCCGAATATGTGCTCGTCGTGGACAGGCTGCACAAGCAGTATGTAAAGGAAGACTATCGACAGATGGATTTTCTCAAGGCCAACGGCCTTGACTTCAACGCCCTGCAATCCTTGTTTTGGAACCAGTTGTATTTGCCAGGCGCAAAGAATGTCGAAGAGGAGAATATATCAAAGTTCAAGGCAGACCTAAGTGGCTCGGCGGCGACAATACCGGTTAGTGTGAAGAATGGGAACCTCAGCCTGTCGTGGAATGTCTCAAGGCAGACAGAACTCATCAATGACGTGAAAGCCACATACACGTCGGCACAGCATGGCACATCGGTGCTTACGATGAAATACGCCAAGTTCAAGCCTGTTGGGGCTAAGATGTTTCCGGCGTTTGAGGAGTTGTCGTTCCAGACGTCGGCAACGAAGAAAGTGCAGAGGATAACTATGACATTGGACATGGACGATATTTCCACATCATCGAAATGGAGCACGGAGACGACCCTGTCGTCAAAGTACAAGAAGATAGAGGCAACCGATATTTTCTCCAAACTATTCAGTATGTAAATGAAGCACATTTGTTTTAAGCGTATAGTTTATATATTGCTCGCCTTTTTCGTGCTCGCGCCTCAAAGCATGGCGCAGACCAAAAGGCAACAGGCAAGAAAGCAGGCGACGACAGGTAAAACCAAGCGCGCGACCCAAACCAAGCGCGCGGTCAAGAAGGCCAAGCCCGGAACGGGAAAGGCTAAGAAAGGCGCGACGGTGACATATTCCAATGCGTCGATAAAGAAGTTGCAGAGCCAGAGAGCAGACATCCAGAAAAAGATCAGAGAACAGGAGAAAGCCCTGAAAAAGAACCGCGAGGACGTGAGCAAAAAGCTCAATGAACTCATGCTCATTAACGGCGAGATAGACAAGAGCAAGCACAACATAGACGACATAGAGAAAGACATTCACCATATCAATGGCAACATAAGCATTCTCAACTCCCAACTCAACACGCTGAAGGCACAGCTGAAGGACAGGCAAAACAAGTACATAAAGTCGATGCGGTATATGGCGCGTCACCGCACGGTGCAAGACAAACTTATGTTTATCTTCTCTGCCAAGAATCTCTACCAAATGTATCGCCGTCTGCGTTTCGTGCGCGAATATGCTGATTATCAGCGCGCGCAGGGAGAGGCCGTGAAGGCAAAGAGAATGCAAGTGTATGGCAAGCACACCCAACTGAAGACTGTCAAGGGTCAGAAGAACACACTTCTTTATAAGGGTAGGCAGGAGCATGCCAAGCTCGAGGCCAACAAGGTTCAGCAACAGGAGATTGTGAACGGTTTGCAGAAACAGCAGAGCACCATACAGGGCATCATTGCTGACCAACGGAAGAAAGATGCTGCTCTCAATGCCGAGATTGACCGTCAGGTTGAAATTGAAGTGGCAAAGGTTCGTGCCCGCGCCGTGGCAGAAGCTCGTCGTCAGGCTGCCGCAAGGGCTGCCGCCAAGGCACGCCGTGACGCGGAGATAGCGCGCAAGAAAGCTGCCGCTGAGGCTGCCGCACGCGAAAACGCAAGAAG
>DJQL01000033.1:15100-19779 GCA_002437565.1 Prevotella sp. UBA6387 | reverse complement strand
GCCGAGGAGGCCGCTCGCAAGGCTCGTGAGGCCGCCGCCGCTGAAGAAAAACGCAAGGCTCAAGAGTTGGAAGCAGCTGCTGCGGCACGAAAAGCCGCTGCGGAGCAAGCAGCGCGTGAAGCAGAGGCCGCACGTGAGGCTGCCGAGAGAAAACAGGCCGCTGATGCTGCAAGAGCTAAGAAAGACATAGCCGAGGCAAAGCAAGACCAGCAGGAAGAGTCGCGATTCTCGTCGGTGGACAGGATGATGAACAATGGGTTCGAGGCCAACAAGGGACGGTTGCCAATGCCGATAACGGGCAATTATCGTGTGGTGAGCCATTTTGGGCAATACAATGTGGCTGGACTGAAAGGCGTAACACTCGACAACAAGGGCATAAACATCATGGGCGGCAGCGGCTGCAAGGCGCGTGCCATCTATGACGGTGAGGTGAGCGCGGTGCTTAGCTATGCCGGCACGGTCGTGGTCATGCTCCGCCATGGAGCGTATATATCGGTATATTCAAATTTGAGCTCAGCGAGTGTGAGCAGAGGACAGAAAGTATCGACAAGGCAAGTCCTTGGCACCGTGGGGCCAGACCATATATTGCAATTCCAACTTCGCAAGGAGCGCGCAAAGCTCAACCCAGAAGCATGGTTAGGGCGCTGAGGCTGAAAGGCAACAGCACCCGACTTCATGTAGACTTATAAAAAATAGGTGCAAGTGGATGAAAAAGTCAGTTGTTTGCTTGGTAGCCTTACTGTTTTCCGTGATGGCCAACGCGCAGACGCGTGGTTACAGTACTAATTTCACGTTCTCGCAGCGCAACTTTGCCGATACCATTCCGATAGAGGTAGTCAACAACCAGATATTTCTCAAGGTGACTGCCAACGGACGTGCCTATCGTTTCTGTCTCGACACAGGTTCAAGTCAGGGCACGGTTTATGCAAACTCTCCTTTAATGGGTCTTAGGGAGCTTGGAAGCGTGGTCAGTCGTGATGCCGCTGGCAGAAACGATACCGTGGGCATTGTGCAATTGCCACCGATTACGCTTGGCAAGTTGACCATAACAGGTTATGTGGCATCATTATTCCCGTCTGCCATGGCGCGCGAATACGATGGCATCATAGGTTTCGATTTGTTCAACAAGGGACTTTGCTGCAAGATAGACACGCGCAATAAGCGCATGGTCATTGCCGATAGTCGCGACTTCTTCGATGGCGAGGCTGGTTATGCCCTTCATTACAGACTGAAATGGTTTGTGCCTTATGTCATGGTGAGCCCGTTTAAGCGCCATTATGACGAGGCACTTTTTGATACTGGCTCTAACCTGCTCTACACCATGAACAAGCAAAGCTTTGACGAGCACGCTTACAAAAGCAAGAACGTGAATGGCCAGGTGGAGACGCGTGTGAAGGGTAAGATTACCATTGGCAACATTGGTGCGGAACGGGGTGGTGAGGTGGCGTTCCTTAAGCTCGACCGCTTGAAATGGGACGATTTCTCTTTTCTTGACGTAAGAGCCGTGACGACACAAGGCTCAAGCAAGATTGGCGCGTCGATGTTGAATTACGGCTCTGTCATCATCAACGGCTTCCGCCGTTACATCCGCTTTCAACCTTATGCTGGTGGCGACAGTGTTCTGGTAAGCAACAAGCCATTCACCACAGCTTATGTCCCGACCAGCGACGGTAGGGCGTCGGTGGGCTTAGTAATGCCAGGAAGCACGGATTATGAGGCAGGACTCAGGCAAGGCGACCTCATACTTTCTGTCGATGGCAAGTCCATCACCACATTCGCAGAATTCCAACAGTCGCCTCTCACCAAGGGAATGACACATAGGATACGAGTACGCACGCAGGAAGGGATTATAAAGGATATTGTTCTAAAAAGATAGTTTTCATGGTCAAATATTTATTCTTCGACATCGACGGCACACTTGTCAGTTTCAAAACACACAAGATACCACAGTCTACGGTAGACGCTTTGGCGCAGGCCAAGGCAAATGGCTTGAAAGTCTATATATCCACGGGACGCCCGTTGCCGTTTATCAACAACCTAAGTCAGATAGAACATCTCATAGACGGCTATATCACTACCACTGGGGCGTTGTGCGTAGTAGGGCAGACTTATTTCAACTGTCATAAAATATCAAGTGAGTCGGTGAGGAAAATCATAGATGGCGCTTATAGGTTTAACAAGGCGGCGGTGGTTGTCGGTACCGACCATATAGGCGTGGTAAACGATTCGGACGAGTTGGCCGAACAGTTTAAGAAGGGTTTGAACCTCGATTTCGACTTCGCCCCGATGTCGATGGTCATGCAAGAGCCAATACTCCAAATAAGCGTGTTTTTCAATGCCGAAGAGGAGAAAGACGTGATGAACGGCATTACCGATTGCGTAAGCTCGCGTTGGCATCCCGCGTTTACAGATATTACCAACATCTCTGCCGACAAGGGCAAGGCCTTACTTGCCATGGCGAAGCATGAGCACATGAGGATAGACGAGACGATGGCGTTCGGTGACGGAGGCAACGACATATCCATAATCAAGCAAGCTGGCATTGGCGTGGCAATGGGCAACGCCAGCGATGAGGTGAAAGCCGCTGCCGACTATGCGACAACGAGCGTGGACGATGATGGCGTGAGAAACGCATTGATGCATTTCGGGGTTATCGATCACTGAACTGACCCCATGAAGGAATTTGTGAGCGGCATTGAAGAAGTACAAGACAGAAATAATTGCTGGCAAAAGATATTTTATAAATTTATTTCATTAATTTTGCCAACAAATTACCTATAGAAATGAAAATCAGCGCGAAAGTAATTACAGAATTCCGAGACTACGTGATGATATCCGTAGCTATGGTTGCGTATTGTATTGGTTGGAACGTGTTTCTCTTGCCAAACAATATCACGGCAAGTGGAGTGCCAGGAATATCCTCACTTCTTTTCTGGGCATTGGAAATTCCCGTGCAGACATCCTATTTTACCATAAACTCCATACTTTTACTTGTGGCGTTGATTATTCTCGGTTGGAAGTTTTGCGCCAAAACCATCTATGCCGTGTTCGTGCTTACAGCCTTGACAACTTTCTCCCGAAGCAATGCGGGCTCCCTTCATTTGCTTGCAGACCAGCCGTTCATGGCAAGTCTGATAGGTGCCATTTTCTGTGGTAGCGGAATAGGCATTGGTCTCGCATCTAATGGCTCAACGGGAGGTACCGACATTGTGGCGGCAATAGTGCACAAATATCGTGACATATCACTTGGCAGGGTCATAATGATGTGTGATATCGTCATCATATCATCATCTTATTTAGTGTTCCACAACTTTGAGCAAGTGATCTATGGTTATGTGGTGTTGCTTGTGTCTGCGTATTGCGTGGACCAGGTGGTGAATATCAGGCATAGCAGCGTGCAATTCTTCATTATTTCCGACAAGTATAAGGAGATAGCGTCGCGTATCGCTGTTTATCCACATCGTGGGGCCACGGTGATAGAGGCTCACGGCTTTTACACAGGTCATGACGTGAAGATGCTTTTCATTATGGCCAAACGTAAGGAGAGTAGCACAATCTTCCGTATTATCAATGAGATTGACCCTAAGGCGTTTGTAACGGAGACTAATGTCATTGGCGTTTATGGTGAAGGCTTTGATAAGTTCAAGGTGAAACCAGCGAAGAAAACCTCTCGCAAACTGAGCCCTGAAGCCTTGATGCGATTGTAGGCAATATTCTTGGAGCGGTATGCACAAACGAAAATTGCCATTGCAAAACGGTTTTTTTCGCAATGGCAATTTTCGTTTGTTTCGTGTGGCGATTATTTATTACTGTCCTCAGGAGCTTTGTCTATCAAGTCCATAAACTGGTCAAGCTTCGGCGTGATGATTATTTGCGTGCGGCGGTTGCGCTGCCTGCCTACGGCCGTGTCGTTGCTCACGAGTGGGTTGAACTCACCACGTCCGCCAGCGGTGAGACGCTTTGGTGCTACGTTGAAGTGGTCGATGAGGTACTGAACCACCGAGCTTGCGCGAAGTGCCGATAGATCCCAGTTGTTGCGTATGTTCTTCATGCTTGCCGCGGCCGTGTTCACAGGCACGTTGTCGGTGTTACCCTCAATGAGCACGTCGTAGTCCTTGTAGTCAGTTATGATCTTGGCTATCTTCGACAATGTTTCCTCAGCACGGTCGCTTATTTCGTATGATCCACTCTTGTAGAGCATGTTGTCTGCGAGCGAAATGTAAACCACGCCCTTGAGCACCTGCACATCCACTTCTTTCAGTTCTTCCTTTGAGAGTGAACGTGTGAGATTGTTAGTGAGCACCATGTTTAGAGAATCACTCTTGCTCTTAACCTCCACAAGGTGACGTATGTACTGGTTCGACTCATTGATCTGATCCACCAGTTTTGAGATGTTCACATTGTTGGAACTCGCATTCGACAAGCTCTGGCTGAGGTTTTTCTGAAGAGCTGCGTAGTCCTTCTTTTGTTGGGCAAGCTGGTCTTCGAGGCTTGACACACGTGCATTGGCCGCAGCAAGCTTTTCCTTGGCGTCCTGATAATTGCTTGTTAATTCACGGTTCTCGTTCTGGCAGTTGACCAAATCTTTCTTGCTGGCACAACTCGTTACGAGGAACGTGCCAGCGACAATCGCAAATAGAATAGTCTTTCTCATATTACTTAATGTTTTGTTATTGTTC
>DJQL01000033.1:0-14965 GCA_002437565.1 Prevotella sp. UBA6387 | reverse complement strand
ACGTTTATACATGACATTAAATAACTTGAAGTGTGTTCGTGTTATTAGCAAAAATATTATTAATTTTGCAAGCAGTAATATTACAATCCCATTTATAAATCTCTAAAGATTATGATTCTTTTCTTCAAGACTCCCAAGGAGAATGTTATTGCCACTGAGATAGACCATAAGCCCAGTGACAAGGAAAAGCAGGCTCTTTGCTGGCTTTACGGTGACGCCACGCTGTTGGAAACAGAGAAGCTTGATGGTTTCTTTGTAGGACCACGCCGAGAGATGATAACCCCCTGGAGCACTAATGCCGTTGAGATCACGCAAAACATGAGTCTCACCGGCATTTCGCGTATAGAGGAGTACTTTCCAGTGAAAAGCGAAGATGCAACCCACGACCGCATGCTGCAACGCATGTACAAGGGGCTGGATCAGTCGGTCTTCACGGTCAACCACGAGCCGGAACCAATCAAGCATGTGGAGGACATTGAGAAATACAATGAGGAGGAAGGCTTGGCTTTGAGTCCTGAAGAGATAGAGTATCTGCACAAAATAGAAAAAGAAAATGGCCGTCCGCTTACCGACTCGGAGATTTTCGGTTTCGCCCAGATCAATTCGGAGCACTGTCGCCACAAGATTTTTGGCGGAACCTTTATAATAGATGGCGAGGAACGCGAGTCGAGCCTGTTCTCACTCATAAAGAAGACAACGAAAGAACATCCAGGCAAAATCATCTCGGCTTATAGCGACAATGTAGCTTTTGCGCAAGGCCCAATGATAGAACAGTTTGCCCCGGAAGACCAGACCACTTCCGACTACTTCAAGGTGAAACCTATTGAGAGTGTCATTTCTCTCAAGGCTGAGACGCACAACTTCCCAACAACTGTTGAGCCTTTCAACGGTGCTGCGACAGGAACAGGTGGTGAGATACGCGACCGCATGGGTGGTGGCACAGGCTCTTGGCCTATCGCAGGAACAGCGGTATACATGACATCATATCCACGTTTGAAAAATGATGACGGCAAGCCTGTACGTGGATTTGAGCAGGGCATTGAGCCTCGCAAGTGGTTGTACCAGACACCGGAGGAAATACTTATCAAGGCCTCAAATGGCGCCTCAGACTTTGGCAACAAATTTGGCCAGCCACTTATCACGGGTTCTGTGCTCACGTTTGAGTATGAGACCAGCACAGGCGACACAGCCGTGGTGGAAAGCACCAAAGAAGATGTGCAGACTCCAAACGAGGTGTATGGTTACGACAAGGTGATAATGCTTGCCGGTGGCGTTGGCTATGGCAAGAAGCGCGACTGTTTGAAGAAAGAGCCCAAGAAGGGCGAGGATATTGTGGTCGTCGGTGGTGACAACTATCGTATTGGCCTTGGAGGTGGCTCTGTGTCATCGGTGGACACTGGCCGTTATGGCACAGCCGTTGAGCTTAATGCCGTGCAGCGTGCCAACCCGGAAATGCAGAAGCGCGCCTACAATCTTGTGCGCGCCCTCGTGGAAGCCGATAACAACCCTGTGACATCAATACATGACCATGGGTCAGCAGGACACCTCAATTGTCTTTCAGAACTTGTGGAAGACTGTGGTGGCGAGATAGACATGACAAAGTTGCCAATTGGCGACAAGACTCTGTCTGCTAAGGAAATCATAGCCAACGAGAGTCAAGAGCGCATGGGCTTGCTCATAGAGGATGAACATGTGGAGCGTGTCCGCAAGATTGCAGAGCGCGAGCGCGCACCGTTCTATGTTGTTGGCCAGACCACTGGCGACGCACATTTCTCTTTTGTTCAAGGCGATGGTGTTAAGCCCTTCGACCTTGATGTGGCGCAAATGTTCGGACATTCCCCAAAGACCATAATGAAAGATGTCACGGTGGAGCACCACTATGAAGATGCTACATACAGCGTTGAAAAGATTGACGAGTATCTTGACAACGTGCTGCAGCTTGAGGCCGTAGCGTGCAAGGATTGGCTCACCAACAAGGTGGATCGTTCTGTCACTGGCAAGATTGCACGTCAGCAAACACAGGGTGAGGTGCAGCTTCCATTGTCCGATTGTGGCGTTGTCACTCTCGACTACCGTGGCAAGGCCGGCATAGCTACAGCTCTTGGCCATGCGCCACAGGCAGGCTTGGCCAATCCGGCTGCAGGCAGTGTTCTGTCTGTTGCTGAGAGCCTTACCAACATAGTGTGGGCTCCAATTGCTGTAGACAAGGATCATCCGTTCCCAATAGAGAACCTAAACCTATCTGCCAACTGGATGTGGCCATGCCGCTCGCAGAAAGGTGAGGATGCTCGCCTTTATAATGCTGTTCAGGCGTTGTCCGATTTTTGCTGCTCGCTTCACCTCAATGTGCCTACCGGCAAGGATTCTCTCTCGCTTAGCCAGCAATATCCTGATGGTTCCAAGATTATAGCCCCAGGCACCGTAATAGTGACGGCTGGAGCTGAGGTGAGCGACGTGCGCAAGACTGTCAGCCCCGTGATGGTCAACGACAAGAATTCATCATTATATTACATTGACTTCTCTTTCGATGAGCAGCGTCTTGGCGGTTCTGCTTTCGCACAGGCACTGGGCAAGATAGGCTCCGACGTTCCTACTGTAAAGAACAGCGAGTATTTCGCCGACTGTTTCAACGCCATTCAAGACCTTATACAGAAAGGTTGGGTCATGGCTGGCCATGACATTTCCGCTGGTGGCCTTATCACGACTCTTCTTGAGATGACTTTTGCCAATACTGAAGGTGGCATGCATGTCAACCTGCACGACATAATGCAAGACAACGACGACGTTGTGAAGATGCTCTTTGCCGAGAACCCGGGCGTTGTGATTCAAGTATCAGATACTCACAAGAAGGAATTGAAAGAGTATTTTGAGCAAGAGGGAATAGCTTTCGCCAAGATTGCCTATCCTACACCGTCAGAGAGAAAGATAGTTGTCGTCAAGGACGACTGGAAACATGAATTCGACATTGATGCTTTGCGTGACATTTGGTACAAGACATCTTATCTTCTCGACCGTCGCCAGAGTATGAACGACATGGCACATAAGCGGTTCCTCAACTACAAGAAGCAACCTCTTGAGTTTAACCTTGGCAACTTCAAAGGCTCGTTTAAGGCTTTGGGTCTTAATCCAGACCGTTGGAAAGAAAACGACACGATTGCGCGTCCTAAGGCTGCCATAATTCGTGAGAAAGGTACTAATGGAGACCGCGAGATGGCCTATACGCTTTGGCTTGCTGGCTTCGACGTGAAGGACGTGATGATGACAGACCTCATCAGCGGACGTGAGACGCTTGAGGAAGTCAACATGATTGTGTTCTGCGGTGGATTCTCCAACTCTGACGTGCTTGGTTCAGCTAAGGGATGGGCAGGAGCCTTCCTCTTCAATCCCAAGGCCAAGGAAGCTCTCGACAAGTTCTATGCCCGCAAGGACACTCTCTCGCTTGGTATATGCAATGGTTGCCAGCTCATGGTTGAGCTTAACCTCATCAATCCGGAGCACAAGAATCGTGCGCATCTCATGCACAATGTGTCGCAGAAGTTTGAGAGCGCGTTCCTCGGTCTCTCCATACCGCAGAACAACAGTGTGATGCTCGGCTCGCTTAGCGGTGACAAGCTCGGCATTTGGGTGGCTCATGGAGAGGGACGTTTCAGCCTTCCTGAGTCAGAAGACCATTACAATGTGGTTGCCAAATACAACTATGCAGAGTATCCTGGCAATCCTAATGGCTCCGACTACAATGTGGCTGGCATTTGCTCAGCCGATGGTCGCCACCTCGCCATGATGCCGCACCCTGAGCGCGCCATCTTCCCTTGGCAGAACGCCTACTATCCTGTCAACCGTCGTGATGACGATGTGACTCCTTGGATAGAGGCATTTGTTAATGCAAGGAAATGGATTGAAAAACATAAGGGATAGATTCTTTATCCACACGGGTTCGCGCTTTTCACGAACCCGTGTGGAAACTTTATTGTGAAAAGCATATCCAAATGCAACATCAACAACAGAATATTTCCACATCTAATCAATCAACTATCTTCCGCAGACTGTTTGCCACTTTTTTCAAGATAGGCGCGTTCACGCTTGGTGGCGGATACGCCATGATACCGATAATAGAATCGGAGGTAGTCGAGAAACATGCGTGGATAAAGAAAGATGAATTCCTTGACTTGATTGCCATAGCGCAGAGTTGCCCGGGTATCTTCGCCGCCAACATAGCAACTTTCATAGGATATAAGATTAAGGGTGAGAAAGGTGCGCTGTGTACCACTTTGGGTGCGGTGTTGCCTTCTTTCATCATTATCCTTCTCATCGCTATGGTGTTTCACCAGTTCATGCAAATCCACTGGATAGCAGCCATGTTCAATGGCATTCGCCCTGCTGTTGTCGCCCTTATCGCTGCTCCCACGTTCAATTTGGCCAAGAGTGCCAAATTGCACCTTGGCAATTGTTGGATTCCCATAGCCAGCGCGCTGCTCATCTGTGCTCTTCATGTCAATCCTATATGGATTATCATAGCTGCCGGTGTCGGAGGCTATGCCTATGGTAAACTTATAAAGAAATGATATTCCTGCAACTTTTCTGGACGTTTTTCAAGATAGGCTTGTTCGGCTTTGGAGGTGGTTATGGCATGTTGTCGCTCATACAGATGGAGACGGTGCACGACCACCATTGGCTCACGAGCGCAGAGTTTACCAACATTGTTGCCATAAGCCAGATGACTCCCGGGCCAATAGGGATAAACTCTGCCACCTATTGTGGCTTCACGGCCATACACAATGCCGGCATGGGCAATGCCTTGTCTATGTTGGGTTCGGCCGTGGCGAGTTTTTCCCTTGTCCTTCCTTCATTCGTGTTGATGATACTTATCAGCAAGATGTTTATGCGATACATGAAGACGAGTGCTGTGCAGGATGCCTTTGGTGGTCTTCGTCCTGCCGTTGTCGGTCTGCTTGCCGCAGCTACAATCATGCTTCTCAACAAGGAAAATTTTGGCAGTCCAGTGGACTCCACATGGCAGTTCGTCGTAAGCGTGCTGCTTTTCTTGGCCACGTTCTACGGCACGATGTTCGTCAAGATTAACCCAATCAAGATGATTGGTTATGCCGCCATAGCCGGCTTGCTGCTACTGTACTGAGTGTTGTTGAAGGCTTCACGGCTTCAGCAATTCCTGATAGGTTTGGAAAGCGTCGCGCATCTCGCTGAGGCAGATAAACTCGTCGGCGGAATGTGAGCGTGACGACTCGCCTGGCCCGAGCTTGAACGACGGCCACGGCATGAGTGCTTGATCGCTGAGCGTTGGCGAACCATAAGGTTTCATGCCAAGTTCAATGCACCGTTTTACCAATGGGTGGTCATTAGGTATGTGCGATGAGTGAAGTCTGAACGAGTGGGCGTGGACTTCGCTTTTCACGTTGGCTTTTACTATTTCATACACTTCCTCATTGGTGTAGTGTTCGTTTGTTCGTACGTCAACGAGCATTTTGCAACAGTCTGGGACAACATTGTGCTGAGTGCCGGCATTGACCACGGTTAGCGTCATCTTTGTGGGACCGAGCAGCTCACTGTCTTTCTTAAACTTATAGTCCCTTATCCACGCCATGTCGTCAAGAGCTTCGTATATGGCGTTCACGCCTTCGTTTCTCGCTGCGTGTCCGCTCTTGCCGTGGGCTATGAGGTCGAGCACCATCAATCCTTTTTCAGCTGTGGCAGGTTGCATGCCAGTGGGTTCGCCCACTATTGCCACGTCAATCTTCGGGAGAAGCGGCAACACGCGTGAGAATCCGTCTTTTCCCGACACCTCCTCTTCTGCTGATGCGAGATATACATAATTATATGGTTGCGGTCTGAGCGAAAGCCACCTGAAGACTTGAAGCAATGTCGTCAGTCCTCCGCCACAGTCGTTGCTCCCTAATCCATAGAGTCGGTCGCCGTCTATGGTTGGCTCAAATGGGTCGCGCGTCCAACTGGCCACGGGTTTCACGGTGTCGATGTGTGCGTTTAGTAGCACTGTCGGTTTCGCGTCATCCCATTGTGGCGACATCACCCATACGTTGTTGGCCTCGCGTTTTGGGGCAAGCCCATAGGTTTGCATTTGCTTTTGCATTATGTCGGCGGCGGCACGCTCATCCCTGCTCACAGATGGTGTTGCAATGAGTCTTCGCAACAGTTCTATTGCGTCGTTTACATAGTCTTCTTGTCTCATGTATGTCTACTTTTATATTGTTGTCGCTCAATGGCAAAATTAAAAAAAACATTTAATATTGCTTGAATATATCACATTTATATTTTATCTTTGCATAAAATAATCCCTTAGCTTATGCAAAACAGGTCACACCTGTCTGTGCTCATCCACTCTCAGGCAAAGAAATATGGCAACAGGACAGCCATTGTCCGTCAAGCCTTTGGAGGTTCGCAGTGGACAAACGTCTCATGGAACAAGTTTTCAGAGAATGTCAAGAAGGTTAGCAATGCCCTTCTCGCCTTGGGAATGAAGCCCCAGGACAAGATAGCCGTATTCTCACAAAACTGCGCGGAGTATCTCTACACGGACTTCGGAGCCTATGGCATACGTGTGGCTTCGATACCTTTCTATGCCACCACGTCGGGTCAGCAGATTCAATATATGGTCAACGATGCCAATGTCAGATTGGTATTTGTTGGGGAGCAAGAACAATACGACAAGGCACATCGCGTACATACGGTTTGTCCTTCGCTTGAGCGCATCATAGTTTTCGACCGTCATGTCCGTCTTAGCATGCACGACCCGGAGGCCATGTATTTCGACGACTTTCTAAAGCTTGGAGAGGGCTTTCCACACGAACAGGAGGTGGAAAGCCTATGGAAAGAAGCCAACGACGACGACCTTTGCAACATTCTATATACCAGTGGCACCACAGGAGAGTCTAAGGGCGTGATGCTTACCTATGGACAGTATGCCGCAGCCTTGAAGGCCAACGACGAGTGCGTTCCGTTGGGAGAGAAAGACAGGGTTATCGATTTCTTGCCTTTTACTCATATCTTTGAGCGAGGTTGGGCTTATTTGGCCATAAGTGAGGGCTGCACGCTAATCATCAACACCGATCCGCACAAGATTCAGCAGTCGATGCGCGAGACTCATCCCACTTGCATGTCGAGCGTGCCTCGTTTCTGGGAAAAGGTGTATCAAGCCGTGAGGTCGAAGATTGACAGATCCTCGGCAATCCAGCAAAAGATGTTCTACAAGGCTTGGGCCATAGGAAAACGCTACAATATCGACTACCTGGCAAAGGGCAAGCGTCCACCGTTGTCGCTTCGTTTGGAATATGCCATAGCCAACAAGACTGTTCTCAGCCTCGTCAGGTCACAGATAGGTCTTGAGCATCCCAATATTTTTCCTACGGCAGGTGCTTATGTCTCGCCAGAAGTGGAGGAGTTCGTCCACAGTATTGGCATTGGCATGGTGGTGGGATATGGACTTACGGAGAGCCTTGCCACAGTGTCGTGCGACCATCTTGATGAGACGTTTACCATAGGCTCTGTCGGGCGGCCGATAAAAGGCATAGAGATAAAGATAGGCGAAAACAATGAGATATTGCTAAAAGGCCCGACAATCACAAAGGGATATTACAAGCGTCCGGAACAGAACAAGGCGGCTTTTGATGCCGATGGCTTCTTCCACACTGGCGACGCTGGATACTTGAAGAATGGTGAACTGTATCTCACCGAGCGAATAAAAGACCTCTTCAAGACGAGCAATGGCAAGTATATCGCTCCACAGATGATAGAGTCGTTGTTGCTCGTGGATAAGTTTGTCGACCAAGTGGCCATCGTGGCAGACCAGCGCAAGTTTGTCTCGGCTCTTGTCGTTCCTGCTTATGGTGAACTTGAGGATTGGGCGCGTTCGCAAGGAATCAAGTTCTCGGACAGGGTTGAACTTTGCAACAACCGGAAGGTGAACGACATGATGATGGAGCGAATCGACACCTTGCAGCAGAGCTTGGCCCATTATGAGCAGATTAAGCGTTTTACGCTGCTTCCTCATCATTTCTCATTGGAGAATGGCGAGATAACGAATACGTTGAAATTGAGGCGTGGCGTGGTCAACGAGCATTATAAGGACATAATTGACCAAATGTATGCCAACACTCCATCCGATGGGGTGATAACGAAATAATAAAGATGATAACAGCAGATCAACTGAAAGACGTGCTGGAGCGTACGGAGAAGCTCCACCATTATCTTAATATTGACCAAAAGAAAGTAGAGTTTGAGGAGGAGCAGTTGCGCACGCAGGCTCCTGACTTTTGGGATGATCCCAAAAGAGCTGAGGCGCAAATGAAGAAAGTGAAGGGCCTGGAGAAATGGCTCGACGGCTATAAGCAGTGCAAGCAATGCGCTGACGAGTTGCAACTGGCTTTCGATTATTATAAGGAGGATCTTGTCACAGAGGAAGAGGTGGATGCCGACTATGCCAAGGCTATGAAAATCATAGAGGAACTTGAACTGCGAAACATGCTCCGGCAGGATGAGGACTCCATGGATGCTGTGCTGAAGATAAACTCTGGGGCCGGTGGCACGGAGGCGCAAGACTGGGCTCAGATGCTCATGCGAATGTATATGCGCTGGTGTGAGGCCAATGGCTACAAAGTCACGATAACAGACTTGCAGCCGGGCGAGGAAGTCGGCATAAAGAGCATGACAATGACCATTGAGGGTGGTGAATATGCTTACGGCTATCTTAAAAGTGAGAATGGTGTGCATCGTCTTGTGCGTGTCTCGCCATACAACGCCCAGGGCAAGCGCATGACGAGTTTCGCTTCGGTCTTTGTCACTCCTTTGATCGACGACACAATCGAGGTGTATGTAGACCCGGCCAAGGTGAGCTGGGACACGTTCCGTTCGAGCGGAGCCGGTGGCCAGAATGTCAACAAGGTGGAGTCGGGTGTGCGCTTGCGCTACCAGTATGAGGATCCCGACACTGGAGAGAAAGAGGAGATACTTATCGAGAACACGGAGACGCGCGACCAGCCGAAGAACCGTGAGAAGGCCATGAAACTCTTGAAGAGTCAGCTCTACGACCGCGCCTTGAAGAAGCAGCAGGCAGAAAAGGCCAAGATTGAGGCTGGCAAGAAGAAAATAGAGTGGGGAAGCCAGATTCGAAGCTATGTCTTTGATGACCGCCGCGTGAAAGACCATCGCACAGGTTATCAGACATCGGATGTGGACGGAGTGATGAATGGCAAGATAGACGGATTCATAAAGGCTTACCTCATGGAGTTTGCCGAGAGCGATGCGGAGAAGGAAGACTGACATGGTAAGGCAGGTCATTGCTTGGACGTGAAAAACTAAAACATATATACTATGGGAAACAATAAGAAAGAACAATTGAAACACGTGCCAGTGAGGGAGGTCAACAACCAGACAACCACAAAGAAGCGCACTGAGCACAATGAAAAACAAAAGACCCAAGGCGAGAGCGTGGTGAAATGGATTTTCGGAGTCCTCGTCGCCCTTGCCATCATCTACATGATTTGGTCAATGTTTATCGTTCAATAATAAAAGAAAATCAAGGCGGCCCGTGTAGAGCCGCCTTTTTTTGGCTTTATAGGATTAGAAATCTAAATTAACATACTATGAGTGGATTGGAGATTGAGCGTAAGTTTCTGGTTAAGCATGGCGGAGCCTTTAAGCGTGCGGCTTCATCGGTGAGCCACATTCAGCAGGGCTATATACCTGCCGATGGTGCCACGGTGCGTGTTCGCGTGCGTGATGACAAGGCGTATCTTACCATTAAGGGCAAAAGCTATGACGGTGGCATGACACGCTACGAGTTTGAGAAGGAGATAACGCTTGATGAGGCATCGCATCTCTTGAAACTGTGCAAGGGCGGCGTGATAGACAAGCATCGCTATCTTGTTGGCTTTGGCGGACACACGTTTGAGGTTGACGAGTTTCATGGAGACAACGAGGGTCTCGTGATGGCCGAAGTTGAGCTTGGTAGCGAGACTGAGGCATTTGAGAAACCAGATTTCATCGGCCCCGAGGTTACTGGCGATAAGCATTTCTACAATATATACATGCTTGCGAATCCATATTCCGCATGGAGGAGTTTGGTTCCTGAGGAATACCGTTGAACGCGAGGCTCTTAGTGCCGAATTTGATGCAATCTTCCATATTGTCCACTAAAAACTTTCGATTTGTTTGAATGGAAGGATTATATTTTATAATTTTGCATTAAAAACAGATAGAAAGTAAAATAATATGTCAGAAGAAAGAGCCAGTTTTGGCAGTAAGATAGGAATGGTGCTTGCCACTGCGGGTGGTGCCGTGGGCTTGGGCAACATTTGGCGTTTCCCATACATGGCGGGGCAAAATGGCGGCGCCGTATTCATATTGATTTACATTGGTTGCGTATTGCTGCTCGGCATACCCTGCATGGTGTCAGAGTTTATCATTGGCAGGCATGGTGCTGCCAACACTTACCGCGCCTATTCGCGTATGGCTGGTGGCAAGGCGTGGAAGTTCGTCGGACTTCTTGGCGTGTTCACGGGTTTCTTGATTACTGGCTATTATGCCGTCATCTCAGGCTGGTGCTTGCAGTATGTCTATGCCTCCATAATGGGGCAGCTTAGTGGCAATGCCGACTTCGTGAAACAATACTTCGTCCGTTTCTCTTCCGATCCGGTGCAACCCTTGTTCTGGCTCGTGCTTATAATGCTTGTGGCATATTTTGTCATCATCCATGGCGTGAGGGGCGGAATAGAGAGAGCCTCTAAGATGATGATGCCCACATTGTTCGTATTGTTATTGGTCATCGTCGTCGCGTCGTGCCTCTTGCCTGACGCGGGCAAAGGCGTGGAGTTCCTTTTCAAGCCCGATTTTTCCAAGGTTGACCAGGGTGTGTTTCTTGGCGCATTGGGTCAGAGCTTCTACTCGCTGAGCATTGCCATGGGCTGCATCTCCACTTACGCTTCTTATTTCACGCGACAGACAAACCTCGTGAAGTCGGCCGTGCAGATATGCTCTATCGACACCATGGTGGCAATCCTTGCGGGCTTGATGATTTTCCCAGCCGCCTTTTCCGTGGGCGTAAGTCCCGACAGTGGTCCATCGCTCATTTTCATCACGTTGCCCAATGTCTTCAACGAGGCGTTCGCCGGCTTGCCGGTGCTGGGGTGGCTCGTGTCGTTGCTGTTCTATCTCTTGCTGTCCTTGGCAGCCCTCACGTCGCTAATTTCCCTGCACGAGGTGTCCACGGCGTTTTTCTATGAGGAACTGCACATCTCCCGCAAGAAAGGTGCGATTATCGTCACCATTGTGTGCACCATCATCGGCGCGGTATGCTCTTTGTCGTTAGGCCCTGGCAGGGGGCTGGAGATCGCCGGCACGCCATTGTTTGATGTATTCGACTTCGTTACCGGGCAGATATTCTTGCCAGTCGGTGGCTTCCTCACGTGCGTATTCATTGGCTGGTTCGTGCCAAGGAAGATAGTAGAGGACGAGCTCACCAATTGGGGCACTGTGTCGCGGCACATCTTTGGTGTATTCCTTTTTCTTGTGCGCTTTGTCGCGCCATTGTTTATCCTCGCGATATTCTTGCACCAGTTTGGCTTAATCTAAGATCACTAATCATGGAACGAGGCAGTTTCGGGACAAAGATAGGCGTGGTGTTGGCCACTGCGGGCTCAGCTGTAGGGCTGGGCAATATTTGGCGTTTCCCTTACACGACAGGACAGAATGGCGGTGCGGCATTCATCATCATCTATCTCTTGTGCATCATCTTGCTTGGCGTGCCGGGCATGGTGGCGGAGTTTATTGTGGGCCGTCATGGTTCTGCGAATGCCGCTCGCTCGTATGCTCGCGCAGGTGGCGGCAAGGCGTGGGCGGTCGTGGGATTCATCGGTGCCATTACTTCACTGATTATCTTGGGATTCTATTCCGTCATTGCCGGCTGGTGCTTGCAGTATCTCTACGCATCAATCATGGGAAACATCAATGGCGATGCTGCTTATGTGCAGGACTACTTCAACAAGTTCACCTCATCGCCCATTGAGCCGATCGTGTGGACCATCGCCTTCATCGTCATCACCCACCTGGTGGTGGTGCGTGGCGTGAGGCGTGGCATAGAGAAGGTTAGCAATGTGCTTATGCCCACGCTGTTTGTCTTGCTGCTCATCATCGTGGCGGCATCGTGCTCTTTGCCGGGCGCGTGGAAAGGCATACAGTTCCTTTTCCACCCCGACTTCTCAAAGGTTGACCACCAGGTCATCTTCGACGGCTTGGGCCAGGCGTTCTTCTCCTTGTCGCTTGGCACGGCGTGCCTTTGCACGTATTCTTCTTATTTCACTCGCCAGACCAACCTCTTGCGGTCGTCGATAAAGGTGGCGGCGGTAGACACCATTGTGGCTGTGCTTGCGGGCTTGATGATTTTCCCCGCGGCTTTCTCCGTGGGCATTAACCCCGACAGTGGGCCTTCGCTAATATTCATCACGTTGCCCAATGTCTTTCAGCAGGCGTTCACGCCGGTGCTCGGATATGTGGTGGGCGTGCTGTTCTACGCCTTGCTCGCCCTTGCCGCGCTCACGTCCACCATCTCCATGCACGAGATAGGCACGTCGCTCATCTTCGAGGAGCTGCACGTGTCGCGCAAGAAAGGCGCCGCCTTGGAAACTGTCATTGCCATCGTCATCGGCATAGCCTGCTCGCTGTCGTGTGGCGCGGTGGACATCACTGTGTTCGGAAAGAGTTTCCTCAATTTCTGCGACTTCATCACTTCCAACGTCCTCCTTCCGCTCGGCTCGTTTGCCACTTGCATCCTTATAGGCTGGATAGCCCCGAAGAAGTTGGTCAGGGATGAGTTCACCAACTGGGGTACGGTCTCGGTGTCTGTCTACAAAGTCTGGCTCTTCCTCGTGCGCTTTGTCTCGCCATTGTGCATAGCCATTGTCTTTTTGCATCAGTTAGGATTGTTCTAAAGCCATGCGCCTCCGTGATTTCCATTACCTTCGCCGCGCGGATCGTCGAGTCATCTTTTTCCTGTTGGCGGTCTTCATTGTCGTGAGCCTCGCCCTGCTTGTCTTCCATGGCAAGGAAGACATGTATACCAGCCGTGACTCAGGCGACTCCGCCATGGTGGGCAGGGGCAATGGCCGTGATGGCCACTATTACAAATACGGGCGTGGAGGCGGAAATCGTTATTACGCCGTGCCGGGACGTGCCGTGAGTCGTTTCCCGTTCGACCCCAACACAGCAGATTCCACGGAGCTGCTTGCCCTTGGTCTGGAGCCTTGGCAGGTGCGAAACATCTATAAATATCGTGCCAAGGGCGGCGTGTTCAGGAAAAAGGAAGACTTCGCACGCATCTACGGCCTTACCAACAAGCAGTATAGAGAACTTGCCCCGCTGATACGCATAGGTTCCGATTATCAGCCCTACACGTCGCGGAGCTATCAAAACGTGCCTTATGGTGAGGCTCCCGACAGCGTGCCCGGCCGACGCTTCCCGGCGAAACTCAAGCTTGGTGAGCGAATAGAGCTCAACGAGGCCGACACGGCATCGCTGATGAAAGTGCCTGGCATTGGCACGTATTTCGCGCGGCAGATCGTTCGTCATCGCAAACTGTTGGGTGGTTACTATTCGTGCCATCAGCTCCTTGAGATACAGGACATGCCTGAGGAAGCCCTGGCTTATTTCGAGGTCAACCCTGGCAAGGTGCGTAGGCTCAACGTCAACAAGCTCTCGCTGGGCGAACTCAAGCGGCATCCTTACATCAACTATTACCAGGCCAAGGACATCGTGGACTATCGTCGCTTGTATGGCGAGATACATGACATAGAGCAACTGAAGTTGATGAAGGATTTTACGCCAGACGATTTTGAGCGTCTAAGACATTATGTAGATTATTAGCCATAAAACGATATCACCATGAAAAAGGTCCTGTTTACATTATTATTAATGCTGACTTGCCAAATGGCTTTATGCCAGTCGGCGAGCAGCGTGTTCAATGAGTTCCGTGACAAGAAGCACGCCGAGTGCGTCACCGTGCCCAAGCTCATGCTTACCATTGCCGCGGCCAAAATGAAGGACGGCAATGTCACAGCCTTGCTCAAGGAGGTGGACGAGGTGAAGCTCTTGAAACTCACCGATTGTTCTGGCAGCGTGAAAAAGAAGTTCGCCAAGAAGGTTAGGGCTCTCGAAGACGATGGCTACAGCGAGTTCACGGGCATGAAGAAAGGCAAGAGCGAGGGCATGACCATACTGGTAAGGCAAAAGGGCAACACGATTAAGGAGGTTGTCGCCCTCTCGTCGGGAAGCAGCTCTTGCGTTGGCATCTTGCTCACTGGCGACATCAATGCCGAGGACGTGGCGGCACTGGTAGGCATTGTCGATGACTGATTGATATGCCGAGGTTAGCAAGTGTATTGCAGGACCCGCCCGTGTGAAACACAAAGAGAGGCGGTCGTTAAAAAAACGACCGCCTCTCTTTGTGTCGGGATGACCGGACTCGAACTGGCGACCCCTACGTCCCGAACGTAGTGCGCTACCAACTGCGCTACATCCCGATTGTGTGTGCAAAGGTATCATTTTTTTTCAGAAAGACGAAATAAAACGATAAAAAAAAGAATATTGAAAAAAAACGCCGAAAAGTTTGTGAGGTTTAAGAAAAAGCATTACCTTTGCACCCGCAATAAGGAAACAACCTGTAACCAAGTTGCAAACAAAATGGTACCTTAGCTCAGGTGGTAGAGCAATGGACTGAAAATCCATGTGTCCTTGGTTCAACTCCAAGAGGTACCACTTCCTCCTTTCATTCTAATCCGGTAATTGACTTCGGTCTTTGCCGGATTTTTTTGTGCCCTGTTTTTATGGGTTCGGCTTTACGCTTGAATCGCGTCGCGATTCAAGCGTAAAGGCAATGCGATTCAAGCGTAAAGGCGACGCGATTCAAGCGTGAAGCCGACGGCATGTCATGGGAGGGTTTTCATGC
>DJQL01000034.1:10525-10953 GCA_002437565.1 Prevotella sp. UBA6387 | reverse complement strand
TATCATTCCAACGGATGGTACATTGACCTTATCGGCAACTATTACGACCGCATATACCTTTATTACACTCCCGTGAGCCGCTACTATTCCAACCTCCCAATATCCAAGGACGAGAATGGCAACACGCTTGTCGATGAGGACAACAAGCCTCTCCGCGACATCTCTAAGGTGCCGTCGCAGGCAAAAGGTAAAGGCGGCTTCATGCTCGATGCATCCATCGGCAAGAGCATATACATCGGTAAGCACCAACTGTCCATCAACCTCATGCTCACAAACATCCTCAACAATCGCAAAATCGTGACTGGTGGAATGGAGCAAAACCGCCAGTCATACGACGACAGCGGCGAGGCTATAAGGACATACAACTTCATAAACAATCCAAAGAAGTTCTATGTCAACGGTATCAACGGCATGCTTAACCTTACATA
>DJQL01000034.1:3257-10382 GCA_002437565.1 Prevotella sp. UBA6387 | reverse complement strand
GGCAACAACAGCCTCACGGAGCAGAACGTCATCACCATAGCGGAGCTGATAAAGGAATATCCCAATGTTTTCGCCTCGACAGACCAGAACAAGCAAATAGACAAGGATATCATGATAAAAGGCCGCATCACTGGCAACGACGTGGGCGGCAACATCTACAAGCAGGTGACGCTGCAAGACAACACGGCGGCCATCATCATAGCCATCAACGAGGGCGGACTGAATGGCTACCTTGCTGAAGGGTCTGAGATCCTCGTTGACCTAAAGGGATTATACATAGGTGGCTACCGCAAGCAGCCAGAGATAGGCGCGCCTTACAATGGCAACAGCATCGGCCGTATGCAGAAAGACATCTGGGCAAAGCACTTCAAGATCATTGGCTCGCCAGACGCTTCCGTGATTCAGCCAATAGACTTCAACACCATCAAGGACACCAAGCTCATGGATGCTAACTGCGGCAAGCTCGTCACCTTGAAAGATGTCACGTTCAAGGAGGCCGACGGCAAGTCTACATTCACCACTGGCACCTCCACTGGCAACGCCGTGAACCAGGAACTCGACGGATATGGTTCCAATGTCGTAGTTCGCACCAGCACCTACGCCGACTTCGCCGCCATGACATTGCCTTACGACAGCGAGGCGAAGAAAAAACTGAAATGCGACATCACGGGCATTGCCACAAGATACAACTCCACTTGGCAAATCCTCATCCGCAAGACTTCAGACATCGTGGTCAAGCAATAAACACACATCACAATTCACTATAACAAGAACAATTAAATAATAGATATGAAAACCATCATCAAATTAGCATTCGCATTCGCGGCCCTTTTCTCATTTGCCGCTTGTTCTGACGTGCCAATGCCATATGAGGAGCCAGGCTCTGGCAGCGGTGAAGAACCATCCACAACCACAGAGCCGAAAGGCACTGGAACAGCCGCTGACCCTTACAATGTGGCCGCGGCACTCAATGTGGTCAGCGCACTCGCCTCTGGCGAGGAGACACCTACCGCCATCTACGTGAAAGGTGCAGTCAAGCAGATAAAGCAAATCGAGACAGAGCAGTATGGCAATGCCAACTACTACATCACCGACGACGGCAACAACGAGATTTACATCTTCCAGAGCTATTACCTCGGCAACCGCAAGTTCACTGCCAGCGACAAGCTCGAAGTTGGCGACTCTGTTGTTGTCTGCGGCAAGTTCACAAACTATCAGGGCAACACCCCAGAAACAGTGGGCAAGGGTTCAAGCTATATCTACAGTCTCAACGGCAAGACCGAGGGCGGCACGACACCTTCTGAGGGCGAAGCTACAGGCGATGGGTCAAAAGACAATCCGTACAACAGCGTTGCAGCCAACAAATACGCGTCTTCTCTTGCAGCTGACGTGGAATCAGAAAAGGATGTGTACATCAAGGGCAAGGTGGTATCGGTCAAGGATCAATACAGCACACAATATGGCAACGCCACTTTCTACATCTCCGACGACGGCAATGCCGACAACCAGTTCTGTGTTTTTCGCGCCCTCTATCTCAATAACGAGAAATACACCTCTGGCACTACACTGAACCCTGGCGATGATGTCGTAGTTTGCGGAAAGGTCGTTAATTATAAAGGCAACACGCCAGAGACTGTTCAAGGCAAGGCTTATCTCGTGTCCTTGAAGAGCAATGGAGGAGGAAGCACAGGTGGTAATACTGGTGACACGAAAGCCGCAAATGGTGACTTTGAGAATTGGTCAAGTGGTCAGCCAAACAATTGGAAAACCACTTCTACCGCTGGCAATGCCACACTTAGCCAAAGCACCGACGCACATGGTGGTAAATACGCCGTGAAAGTGACTGGAACAACGTCAGCCAACAAACGCCTTGGCTACAAAGAGACTACATTGAAGGCTGGCGAATATACCATGACTTTCTACGCTAAGGCGGCAACAGCTACTGGAGCGTCAGTACGTCCAGGCTATGTACCTGTGACTGATGGCAAAGTGGGCAACTATGTATACGGTGATTATGTGAACAACTTGACCAATTCTGAATGGGTAAAGGTGACACATACGTTCACCATTGCTGAAGACGGCACTTACTGCTTGGTCATAATGAACAGCAAGAACCCAGGTGGAGACGTTCTGATTGACGATTTCACGTTAACTCTTGGGGCAAATGCAATAATCAAGTAATATTTTTCCGCCCTTTTTCTTGGCAGATGGGAATATTCTTCGTAACTTTGCACACGTTTTAGCATTAGCACATTATTAACAAGTTACATAACAGAACAAAATGAAAAAAGGTATTCATCCAGAAAACTATCGTCCCGTCGTGTTCAAGGACATGTCCAACGGCGATATGTTCCTTACAAAGTCTACATGCAAGACTACAGATACAGTAGAGTTTGAAGGCGAGACTTACCCAGTGGTCAAGGTCGAAATCTCAAGCAGCTCACACCCATTCTACACGGGCAAGAGCAAGCTCGTCGATACAGCTGGTCGCGTGGACCGCTTCATGAACCGCTACGGCAAGCTGAAGAAGTAATACTTTATTCAACAAGTATAAAGACATTTGAAATGCGGTCGGACGTAGTTGCATATGCGTCCGCCCGCATTTTTTGGCTTATATAGCCTCACCTAATCATAGATTCACCATGAAAAACCATTGGAAGTCAGCGGCATGGATGCTATTTGCCTTCGCGTCCCTGTTCATGTCATGCTCCGAAGACGACAACCTGCCAAAGCCGAATAAGGAAAACCAGGAGACGGAGGCCAACGACAACGCCAACCCGACAACGCAAAACTCCAACTGCGCGCGTCTCGAGTTTCCGCACGTCAAGACCGACGGCAACAACCTCATAATAGTGCACAGCACGACAAGCTATGGCGTAAACTATTCCGTGGAATGGGATTGCGACAAGAAGGCGCAACGATGGACGTGCTATGAGATGGATGCGGCAAACAGTGTGAAAAACTGGGATCGAGACAATTGGAAAAAACCAGAGTATGGAGGCAAGGATCCTTTCCAAGAAGACGTTTCTATTCCAGAAGCATACCGCACGACACTTGCGGACTATCAATATTCAGACTATGACCGCGGACACATTTGCCCATCAGCAGACAGGGTTAACTCAAAAGAGGCCAACGAGCAGACTTTCTACCTCAGCAACATGCAACCACAAGTAAACGGCTTTAACGCTGGCGTATGGCTGACGATGGAAAACCAGCTGCGCAAAGTATGGAACACGTCCAAGTATCGCGACATACTTTACGTTTGCAAAGGCGGCACGATAGACAAAAGCTCGCAGATAGCGGGCTATACCAAGAGCAAGCTCATAGTGCCCAAATATTTCTTCGCCGCGATACTCGCAGTCAAAAATGGGCAATACAAGGCCATCGGACTGTGGTTTGAGCACAAGGCCAACAAGGACAGCAAGCTATCCAACTACGTGGTGTCGGTAGACGAGCTTGAGAAGCTCACCGGCATCGATTTCTTCTGCAACCTGCCCGACAATACTGAGAAAAAAGTGGAGTCGGCAAGCAAATCGGAAATGCTCACCGACTGGGGGTTGTGAAAAATCTCAACAGCAAGATACCATCAGAGAATCGTTTGTTTTCAATGTCAAGCCAAACTGACTGAAGACAAGCGATTCTCTTTTTTATTGCGTACTTTCCTATTTATCAAGCATTTAAGTCCATCCGCCGAAGACTAAGCCCATCGCTGTTTTGCCTTCGCCACGGCATGCCATCGGCTTCACGGTTGAAACGCGTCGCCTCGACGGTTAAATCGCGACGCGATTTAACCGTAAAGCCGAAGCCATGCAATTCTTGATAATAAATCTTTACAAAAACGCTCAATGGCAAGACGCATCATAATTGCTCGAAAACTTTTTGCATAAACGAAATAAAAACAGTAACTTTGCCATTTGTAAGAAAGTATCAGGCTTCATGCAATCGACATACAAGAACATTCATGTTTCATCAGCGATAAAAGGCTTCGCCGCGGGTATACTTGCGGCAATTTTCTACGGCACCAACCCCTTGGGCACGTTGCCCCTGTATGCCGATGGCATTTCTTCTGGTTCGGTCTTGTTTTATCGCTACGGCATCTCCGTGGTCGTCTTTATCGCGTGGCTTCTCATGCGTGGCGAATCGCTCAAGATAAAGTGGGGACACGCCATCAAGCTCAGCGTGCTTGGCGTGATGTTCGCCATGTCATCGCTGACGCTCTACGAGAGCTTCCACTACATGAACGCCGGCATAGCCTCAACCATCCTTTTCTCCTACCCCATCATGACGGCCATCATCATGGTCATGTTCTACCACGAGCGTGTCGGTTGGCGCACGACCATCGCCATAGCCCTTGCCATATCCGGCATAGCGTTGCTCTATCGTGGCGGAGGCGCGGGAGGCGACACGCTGTCGGCAACGGGCGTGCTGCTCGTGCTCTTCTCTTCCCTGCTCTATGCCCTGTACATCGTCTACGTGAGGCAATTCAAGGTCGAGGGCATGTCGAGCGTGAAGTTCACCGCGTGGGTCATCTTCTTTGGGTGGATCAGCCTCATGGCCTTCATGCTGCTCAAGGGCGAGCCCATCCAAATGCTCCACGGCACGCAATGGCTTTGGGGCATCCAGCTCGCCTTGTTGCCTACGGTTCTCAGCCTGTTCCTCATCAACGTGGCCATAAAGAGCATCGGAGCCACGCCGACGGCCATCATGGGAGCCCTTGAGCCTCTCACGGCGGTGGTAATATCCTGCACGCTTTTCGGCGAAGAGTTCACCTTCCGGCTGGCCATGGGCATCATGCTGATACTCACGGCCGTGATGCTCGTCATCATAAAAAAGAAACAACACAACAAGTAAATATTCTCCAGAGTCACATGACATATCATTACGATTTCCTCATCATCGGCGGTGGCGTAGCCGGTATGAGCTTTGCACTCAAAGTCGCCAACGCCCATAAGGGTTCTGTCGCCATCATCTGCAAGACCACTCTCGACGAGGCCAACACCGCCAAAGCACAAGGCGGCATAGCCTCTGTCACCAATCTCGCCGTGGACAACTTCGACAAGCACATCCACGACACCATGGTGGCTGGCGACTGGCTCTCCGACCCCAAGGCCGTGGAGCACGTGGTGAGAAACGCGCCAGCGGCCATCCAGGATCTCGTGAAATGGGGTGTCAACTTCGACAAGAAAAATGACGGCACATTTGACCTTCACCGCGAGGGAGGCCACTCAGAGTTCAGGATTCTCCACCACAAAGACGACACAGGCTTCGAGATTCAGCGTGGATTAATGGAAGCCGTGCGCAAAAATCCAAACATAACGGTGCTTGAAAACCATTTTGCCGTAGAGATAATAACCCAACACCACCTTGGCCAAGAGGTGACACGCCGCACGCCAGACATAGAGTGCTATGGTGCCTATGTCATCAACCCGGAGACACAAAAGGTTGACGCGTATCTCTCTCGTGTCACGCTCATGGCCACTGGCGGCACCGGAGCCGTGTATGCCACCACGTCGAACCCGGAAATAGCCACTGGCGACGGCATAGCTATGGCCTATCGCGCCAAGGCCACGGTTAAGGACATGGAGTTCGTGCAGTTTCACCCCACCGTGCTCTACAACCCAGCCGAGACTCACCCGGCCTTCCTCATCACCGAGGCCATGCGTGGATATGGAGCCGTGCTCAAGTTGCCCGACGGAACGGAGTTCATGCAGAAATATGACCCACGCCTCTCGCTCGCGCCACGCGACATAGTGGCACGAGCAATAGACCACGAGATGAAGATACATGGCATTGACCACGTTTGCCTCGACGTGACGATGAAAGACCCGGAGCAGACCAAGCACCATTTCCCACACATCTACGAGAAATGCCTTTCCATCGGCATAGACATAACCAAGCAGATGATACCTGTCTGTCCTTCGGCCCACTACATGTGTGGCGGCATCAAGGTGGATCTCAACGCCGAGAGCTCCATACACCGTCTCTACGCCGTGGGCGAGTGCTCTTGCACCGGACTGCACGGCGGCAACCGCCTGGCTTCAAACTCTCTCATCGAGGCCGTGGTCTACGCCAAGAGTGCGGCGGAGCATGCCATCGAGAACATTGACAACTACCATTTCGAGGAAGACGTGCCAGAGTGGAACGACTTTGGCACACTCACCAACGAGGAGAAAGTGCTCATCACGCAAGACGAGAAAGAGGTTGGCCAAGTCATGTCCACCTACGTGGGCATCGTGCGCTCCAACCTCCGTCTTAAGCGCGCGTGGACTCGCCTCGACATGCTCTACGAGGAGACAGAAGACCTCTTCCGCCGCGTGAAGCCCACGCGCGACATCTGCGAGCTGCGCAACATGATCAACGTGGGCTATCTCATCACTCGCCAGGCCATCGAGCGCCACGAGAGCCGCGGATTGCACTACAATATCGACTATCCAGCCTCTCCCCGCAAAGACCTTTAGGCCTTTGCCTCCCCTCCCCCACCCAGGGGAGGGGAAAATTACTGAGATGAACATTTATTGCCATACCATAAATATACACTTCGAAGTTGAAAGACGACGATAGACTTCATGGTTACGAGACGGCAGACACGATGGACTATCATCTGCTCAAGCCCTTTGCCCTTGAAAACAGGAGGAAACAGACTTGCGCGGAGAAGATGTTGTGGGAGGAAATAAGAGCTAACAGGTATGGGGTTAAGTTTCGTAGGCAACACGTCATCGGAATGTTCATTGCCGACTTTGTTTGTCTCAAGTATCGCCTCGTCATCGAAGTAGACGGTGGCTATCATGGTCAAAGCGACCAGCAAGCCTCTGACGCCATGCGAACCCAAGCTCTAACCAACGCTGGCTTCAAGGTCATTCGTTTTACCAATGAGCAAGTAGAAGCCAACCCGAAAGCCATAGCTGAACAAATCTATGACGAAATCTTCAATACGGAAGACAATCATTGACAACGCATAAAAAATATACGGAAGACAATCATTGTCTACCAATTAGAAGAATACAAGAAGACAAAAGAAAAAGATAAAAATAGAAAAGAAAGGGAAAAGCATAATGGAAGAACATAAGAAGAACGAGAGCAAATTGGCTCTTGAAGGTAATATGACCCCTCCCCTGGGTGGGGGAG
>DJQL01000034.1:2842-3223 GCA_002437565.1 Prevotella sp. UBA6387 | reverse complement strand
TCGTGTCCGCGCCTTGGCCAAATCGCGCAACGCCCTGATTCTCGCACACTATTATACACGCCCTGAGATACAGGAGGTTGCCGACTTCATAGGCGACTCTCTCGCCCTGGCGCGCAAGGCAGCTGAGACCGACGCGCCAGTATTGGTGATGTGTGGCGTGCATTTCATGGCGGAGACATGCAAGTTGCTTTCGCCAAACAAGATTGTGCTCGAGCCTGACCCATCGGCAGGATGCTCGCTTGCCGACAGTTGCAACGCGAAGGACCTTGCCCAGTACAAGAAGGAACATCCAGGCTACAAGGTCATCAGCTATGTCAACACCACGGCGGCTGTGAAAGCCCTGTCCGATTGTTGCGTCACATCAGGCAATGCCGTGAAGGT
>DJQL01000034.1:0-2736 GCA_002437565.1 Prevotella sp. UBA6387 | reverse complement strand
TGCCACGTGCACGAGAAGTTCTCCGTGGGCGCGATACTCGCCTTGAAGAAGCAATACCCCGACGCCATCGTCATGGCTCACCTTGAGTGCAAGGCTCCGGTTCTCGCCCTGGCCGACGTGAAAGGCTCCACGGCAAGCATGCTGACCTATGCCAAGGCTCACCCAGAGCAGAAACAGTTTATCGTGGCAACAGAGGCCGGCATACTGTTCGAACTGAGCAAGCAGTGCCCCAAACAGGAATTCATACCCGTTCCGCCAGAGGTGACGGAGGGCGAGAACGGCATAGGGGCATCAAAGGCAGAGGGAGGTATACCTGCCTCTTGCGCTTGCAACGAATGCGAGTTCATGAAGCTCAACACATTGGACAAGATCATATCCTGCCTGGAGACGCTCCAACCACAAGTGACAATCCCAAAGGACGTGGCACGCGACGCGGTAAAGCCAATAGAGAAGATGCTAAATCTCTCTTGACATCCAGTTAAACACGACATTAAAAAAACTCATCCACATGAACTACAAGCAAACAGAAAAAGAACTCACAGACCGCCTCATAGACCTTGCCTTCGCCGAAGACATTGGCGATGGCGACCACACCACCCTATGCTGCATCCCATCTGACGCAATGGGCGAGAGCGAACTGATGATAAAGGAGGAAGGCATCTTCGCCGGAGAGCGTGCCGCAAAGGAAGTGTTCAACCGTTTTGACCCTGACTTGAAGGTGACCATGCACATGCACGATGGCGACCACGTGCGCCCAGGCGACATCGTGCTCTCAGTGAGCGGTCGCGAGCAGAGCCTCCTCACCACAGAGCGCCTCATGCTCAACATCTGCCAGCGCATGAGCGGCATAGCTACCATGGCGCACAGATATCAACAGGCACTCATAGACGCAGGCACGAAGACACGCGTGCTCGACACTCGCAAGACCACACCAGGCATGCGCATGCTGGAGAAAGAGGCCGTACGCATAGGCGGAGGAATGAATCATCGCATAGGGCTGTTTGACATGATTCTGCTCAAGGACAACCACATCGACTTCTGCGGTGGCGTACACAATGCCATAACTCGCGCACGCCAATATTGCAAAGACAAGGGACTCGACTTAAAGATTGAGTGCGAGGTGCGCGACTTCAAGGAACTGCAAGAGGCCATCAAGGATCTGCCCGATCGCATCATGTTCGACAACTTCACGCCTGCCGACACGGTGAAAGCCGTAGAGCTGGTACACGCTGCCAAGAACGCAGACGGCAGTGCTGCCCACATAGAGACAGAATCGTCTGGAGGCATCACGTTTGACACAATGATACCATATGCCAAGGCTGGTGTGGACTTCATTTCGTTTGGTGCGCTAACACATAGCGTAAAGGCTCTCGACATGAGCCTTAAGGCAAAAGGCTCTTCAAAGCTAAAAATGTAATTAAGACAGTGAACATAAAACATTTGGCCATAGTTGCCATGTCGGCAGCACTCTGCATGGCGACAGTTGCTTGTGGTGACAAAGATAAAAAGCCAAACTCAAGCAAAAGCGCCAAGCATGCACCCGTGGCTATTGTGGACACTGCATTGCAGTCGAGGTTAAAGGCTTTCTGCTCCCAACCACGCGTGCAAGGCAAGTTCGGCCTTTACGTCTACGACCTCACCGCCGAAAAACCAGTCTTTGCCGAAAACATTGACCACGCGCAGCCTGTGGCCTCGTGCACTAAATTGCTTGCCGGCGTTGCCGCGCTCAACAAGCTCGGTGCCAACTACTCATACCGCACCACGCTATATACCAGGGGCAACGTCGTGAAGGACACGTTGCAGGGCGACATAATGCTCATGGCTGGCCTCGACCCACTGCTCAACGCGCAAGACATGACCTTGTTCGCGCGCCATCTGCGCAGGATGGGCGTCAGGTATGTCAACGGCAGGTGCTTCCTGAACCTCAAGCTCAAGGAAAAGGTCAAGGCAGAACAACACTGGTTCCCTTGGGATCTCTCCTTCTCAAAATATGGCATACTTTTCAAGGGGCCTGAGGCTGTGGAGAAAGCCATGAAGACCGCCCTGGCCACAACAGGCATAAAGGTGAAAGACGGTTTCGAGCAAAGCGTGCCAATGAGGGACAACGCCAACAAATGGAGGGGTCGCTTCCGCTTGACCCGTCCTGTCAGCGCTGTCACGAAACTGATGTGGAAAAACTCCAGCAACACCAAGGCCACAAGCCTTCTCTACACATTGGGCAACGCCGTCAAGCCCAGCAACAATGGTTCCGCGGATGCCATTGCCTCGGCTGGCGTGGGCTACATTAGGGCATTCATGCGCGACTCCCTGCACCTCAACGACACGGCGCTGGTTGTTCACGACGGCTGTGGCCTATGTACCCACAACCACCTGTCGCCAAAGGCACTCGTGGCCGTACTGCATTTCGGTTATCACCACGAAGCCATCTACAAGCAACTCATGCGCAACCTGTCAATATCGGGCGTTGATGGCACTCTGCACCGTTTGCTTTACGATCCAAGGCTTAAAGGACGAATCCATGGCAAGACCGGCACGCTGTCGCATCCGTACGGCATATCGTCGCTCGCTGGCTACTGCAAGGGAGCCAACGGACACGACCTGTGCTTCGCGTTTCTCAACTCGGAGATGTCGGTTCTCGACGCCCACGTGCTGCAGCGCAAGCTCTGCCTCGTGCTCGTGGGTGACAACAAGACACGAAAATAAAATTAGCATGGATAGAGCAGAAAGAGACGAGCA
>DJQL01000093.1:28661-39247 GCA_002437565.1 Prevotella sp. UBA6387 | reverse complement strand
CCGTTGGCGAGCAATCCCATGAGGTATGCCACGCTTACCGGTGAAACCACCTTTGAGTCCATTCCGGCTTGCGTGCGAAAAAGGTTGAGCGCGAACTCGTTGGTATTTTCCACCGTCGAGCGTTGCGCGTCGCTGAATATGAGGTACGTGTTGTCCATGTCGTTGCCCCTCACTATCTGCATGTTGTCATCTTTCTCCTGTTGGGCTTTCCTTGTGGCGCATGAACCGAGCGTCATGGCGGCCATGGCAGTCGTCATGGCCGCATAGCCCAATTGGGCAATTGCTTTATTCATCTTGGTTTGTTTCTTATGTTATTAATAATGTTTATGCTTCGTATCGATTGTATAAATGCCGGGAAGAACGAAATATTGCATGGGGCGAAGCACTTTTTTGTGTTTATTTCTCTTTTGTCATCCGCTCGGGATATTGTATTCGCGTGTGGTAGATAGCCTTGAGACGCTCTATCAGCACCTGCTTGGCCACCGCGATGTCGTAGAACGTAATCTTGCACTCGCTGAAAAGCCCGTCCTTGACCTGCTGGTCTACCACTTGGTTGACCTGCTTGGCGATGCTCTCCTCGGTGTACACTTTCAGCGAGTGTGACGCCGCCTCGCAAGAGTCTGCCATCATGAGTATCGCCTGCTCGCGTGTTGAAGGGTTGGGGCCAGGATATGTGAACGGGCTCTTGTCGACCACCTCGTCAGGATGCTCGTTTTGATATTTAATGTAGAAATATTTAGACATCCCACAGCCGTGGTGCGTGAGTATGAAGTCGCGAATCACCACCGGCAGGTTATACTCCTCGGCCAGTTTCACGCCGTCGGTCACGTGCGCTATTATTATTCTCGCGCTTTCTTTCTCGGTCAGGTTGTCGTGTGGGTTCACGCCGCCTTGCTGGTTTTCGGTGAAGAAAGCCGGGTTTTTCATTTTCCCTATGTCGTGATAGAGCGCTCCGGTGCGCACGAGGGTCGCCTTGGCCCCTATCTTGTTTGCTATCTCCGAGGCGAGGTTTCCCACGGTGATGGAGTGCTGGAACGTGCCTGGCGCTATCTCCGACAGTTTGCGTAGCAATCCCTTGTTGGTGTCTGAAAGCTCTATGAGCGTCAACACCGAGACGAAGCCAAACGTCTTCTCCACGACGAACATTAGTGGGTAGGCGAGGAGAAGCAGCACGCCATTGATGAGGAAGTGGTAGTACATGCTCCGTCCGAACCTCATGTCGCCATTGCTCTCCATTAGCTTCAAGGCGAAATACATGGCGCAGGTTGACACGAAGACCCACAGCGCAGTGCGGAATATTTGCGAGCGCGTGGAAACTTCTCGCAGCGAGTAGATGGCTATCAGGCCTGCGATGGTTTGGATGATGATGAAGTCGAACTGATAGCGCAAGGCGCACGCCGATATGAGCACGGTGACGAGATGCGTGATAAACGCCGTGCGCGAGTCCATGAATATGCGCACGAATATGGGACCCATGGCGAATGGCAGCACGTAGACAGAGAAGCTGAAGTAGCTGTGCTCCATCATCAGCGACACGCATAGCGGAAACAAGGCTATGAAGGTGTAGAGCATGGCCACGCACCTTGGCTTGGAGAAATAGTCGCGGCGGAAGAGCGTGAGGTAGAGCGTGAAGAGCAGCACGAAGGCCACCACGTAGATGATGTTGCCCACGAAATGGCGCGTTATCTGCGTCTTGCCGGCCTGGCGGCGGTCTATTTCTTTCTCCATGGAGTTGAGTACCCGATAATTGTAATCGTCGACCATGTCGCCCTGCCCGATTATTTTCTGTCCGGCCATCACCATTCCGCTTGCCGGCGTCACGCCCGATAGCAAGTCGTTGCGTGCTGTCTCCGTGCGGTTCTTGTCGAGGATGAGGTTCGGCATTATGTAGTCGTTCATGTTCAGCCTCTGCATAAGCAACCTCTCTTTGGCGAGATAGCCGTCGTCCAATAGTTGCTCATAGGCTGTCATGGTAGAGAACAAGAGGCTCACCTTCCTCGACTCGGCGTCCTTGCCGAAGACCACCCTGATTTGCGACGTGGTGTCGTTGTTGAAGGAGTTGTATTGCGGCGTTCCCATGATGCCCGTCTGATAGAGTCTGTGCAGCTTCTCTATCAAGGCCTGCGCGAATCCCGGTGGCAGCGTCCCTGCCTTTGCCAGTTCCACCCTGAGCTTTGCCGTTTGTACCGACTCCACGCTGCTGTCATAGTTGTAGTAAGGTTGGAAGGAATGGAGCAGCGAGTCACGTTCCCGTTGCACCGTCTCGTCGGTCTTGTAGATGGGAAAGTCGAATTTGGCTATCAGCGTGCCATAATGCCATGGCTCGCCAATCTCGTAGGCATATTGCTTCGCCTCGTTGCGCGGAAGAAACCAGATGATGATGAGAGAGGTTAAGAACACGAGCCCGCAACGAATTGCCAGGCAGTGCCAGATGTTCTCCTCTTGTCCCATGATTTTCTTGAAAGTGTTCATGTCACAGACTTAAATAGGGCTTTTTATATTGATGCCAATGTGTTTTTGCTGCGAAAATACGAAAAAAATCAATTAAAGCAGAAAAAAAGTATTAATTTTGCAAAAAATAATTCCTTGGGGAATAAGAAGAAGTTCCCCAAAATATTTATTCTTGGATATGTCAGAAAGAAAAGTCAGGGTGCGTTTCGCCCCAAGTCCTACCGGCCCGCTGCATATTGGCGGTGTCCGCACGGCTTTGTACAACTATCTGTTTGCCCGCCAGCATGGTGGCGACCTCGTGTTCCGCATAGAGGACACCGACAGTCATCGCTTCGTGCCAGGGGCAGAAGACTATATCATAGAGTCGTTCAAGTGGCTCGGAATCAAGTTTGACGAAGGTGTGTCTTTCGGTGGGGAGCATGGCCCCTATCGCCAGAGTGAGCGTCGGAAGATCTACAAAAAATACGTGAGGCAGCTTCTCGACGACGGCAAGGCATACATCGCCTTTGACACTCCTGAGGAATTGGAGAAAAAGCGCGAGGAGGTGAAGAACTTCCAATATGACGCCCACACGCGCATGTCCATGCGCAACTCCCTTACGTTGCCCAAAGAAGAGGTTGCGCGTTTGCTCGACTCCGATGCCCAGTACACCGTGCGTTTCAAGGTCGAGCCAGGCGAGGAGATTCACGTCAACGACCTCATTCGTGGCGACGTGTGCGTGAAGAGCGACATCCTCGACGACAAGGTGCTCTACAAGAGCGCAGACGAGTTGCCCACATATCATCTCGCCAACATCGTGGACGACCACCTCATGGAAATCACCCACGTGATTCGCGGCGAGGAGTGGCTGCCAAGCGCTCCGCTCCACGTGCTGCTCTACAAGGCTTTTGGCTGGGAAGACACAATGCCTCGCTTCGCACACCTGCCGTTGCTTCTCAAGCCAGAGGGCAAGGGCAAGCTGTCGAAGCGCGATGGAGACCGTCTTGGCTTCCCCGTGTTCCCTCTCGAATGGCACGACCCCAAGACGGGTGAGGTGTCGTCGGGATATCGTGAGAGTGGATACTTCCCCGAGGCGGTGGTCAACTTCCTCGCACTCTTGGGCTGGAACCCTGGCACAGACCAGGAGCTGTTCTCGCTCGACGAACTCGTGAAGGCGTTTGACATTACCAAATGCTCGAAGAGTGGCGCCAAGTTCGATTACCAAAAAGGCATCTGGTTCAACCACGAGTATATCCTGCGCAAGAGCGATGACGAGATTGCCACGCTTTTTGCCCCGATAGTTGCCAACAACGGCATTGACGAGTCGTTTGACCGCGTAAGGCAGGTGGTGCACCTGATGAAAGACCGTGTCAACTTCGTCAAGGAGTTGTGGCCGCTGTGCTCTTTCTTCTTCATCGCGCCGACGGCCTACGACGAGAAGACGGCGAAGAAACGCTGGAAAGACTTCTCTGCCCAGCAGATGAGCGAGCTTGCCGACGTTCTCGACGGCATCAGCGACTTCTCCGTGGAGGGGCAGGAACCTGTGGTTGAGAAGTGGATTGCCGACAAGGGCTACAAGATGGGCGACGTGATGAATGCTTGGCGTCTGGCTCTCGTGGGCATTGGCAAGGGACCGGGCATGTTCGACATCTCGGCATTCCTCGGCAAGGAAGAGACCATAAGGCGAATGGAGAAAGCCATTGAGGTGCTGGGCTGATGTACGAACTGTTTATATTTCTATACAACATTGGCGTATGGGTGGCGTCGTTCTTCTCAAAGAAGGTGCGAACCATGTGGAAAGGCGAACATGAGACTTTCCGCGTGCTGAGAGAAAAGATTGATCCCAACGCCAAGTATGTGTGGTTTCATGCGGCCTCACTTGGTGAGTTTGAGCAAGGACGACCCATCATGGAGACTATAAGGCGCGAGCATCCCGAATATAAGATTCTGCTCACGTTTTTCTCGCCATCGGGCTATGAGGTTAGGAAAGACTATGGTGGAGCCGATGTCATAGTGTACCTACCGATAGATACTATCCGCAATGCCCGCCGCTTCATGCGGCTGGCCAACCCCGTGATGGCGTTCTTTATCAAGTATGAGTTCTGGTCAAACTATCTCCATCTTCTCAAGGCTCGACACGTGCCGGCCTATTCGGTGTCGAGCATTTTCCGTCCAAGCCAGATTTTCTTCCGCAGCTATGGCAAGAACTATGGCAAGGTGTTGGGCTGCTTCACCCATTTCTTCGTGCAGAACGAGAAAAGCCGCGAGTTGCTCAAGTCCATTGGCATTGACTGTGTCTCGGTGACTGGCGATACGCGTTTCGACCGTGTGCTGCAAATCAGGGATGCGTGCAAGTCGCTGCCGATAGTGGAGAAGTTTATCGGTGGCACGGTGGAGGAGCATCCTCGTGTATTCATAGCTGGTAGCAGTTGGCCTCCCGACGAGGACATCTTTATAAAGTATTTCAATGAGCACCACGACTGGAAACTCATAATAGCCCCACACGTGATAGGCGAGGACCACTTGAAGCAAATCTTGGGCAAGCTTGAGCGCAAGACGGTGCGCTATACCGAGGCCACTGACGACAGAGTGCGCGATGCAGAGTGTCTTATAATAGACTGCTTTGGCTTGTTGTCGAGCATATATCGCTATGCCGATGTCACCTATGTTGGCGGAGGCTTCGGTGTGGGCATACACAATGTGCTGGAGGCCGCCGTTTGGAGCAAGCCGGTCATCTTCGGCCCAAACAATAAGAACTTCCAAGAGGCGCAAGGACTGCTCAAGGCAGGAGGCGGCTTCGAGATAGCCAACTATGACGATTTCGTGAACATAATGCGCAAACTTGAAGATGACAATGCCCTTGCGCAGAGTCGCAAGAGGGCAGGAGAGTTTGTTGAGAGCCTTGCGGGCGCGACAAGAAAAATAATGTCAGAGGTGAGGTTCGATTTTTAAACTTTTTTCGTGTTTTTGGTGCAAGGTTTCTTAAAACCTTGCATTTACTTTTTAGTATGGCATTATAATGCCTTGACAACAACACGTATAAACAATCAAATATTTAATAATAAAAATGAGAAAAATCAAGTTTTTTGGATTCTTCCTTTCAGCGGTGCTCACGGTCTTCGGCATGTCTTCGTGCTTGAACAGTGATGACGACAACAGCAGGAATCTCACGCCAGAGCAGATTCAGCAATGCTATTACAGTGTGGCAGGACCTCACACAGGCAAGTTGGTCTACATTTCCGGAAGAACCGAGAATGGCAACAACAAGACAGACAGCATTCCGGCATCATGGAATGTCACGTCAGACTCCACGATGGTCTTTAACAATGTGTCAGCCAAGGCCATTGCATCAGCAATCGACACTACCACCACGGAGCACAAGGAGATTCGCGCGGCCATAGCCTCACAGCCTTCCAAGCAGATGAATTGCTATATCGGTTTCGTCAACACGAACCCAGTGCAGTGGCTCATCAATCCGACAGGCATTACCTACAATGTGAATTATGGTGGCAAGGATCATGAGGTTAAGTTGGTGTTCTATGTCAACAACTCTTATTCTTTCGGCCAGTACAACGCCACGTCAAAGATCATGCAGTTGCAGCTCCTTGTGTACGGCGCTTATATCGACGGCGCACTGGATAATGGCACGACACCATTGGTGACCCAAGGCACGCCTATATGGTTTGTGCAGAAGTAAACATACGGGGCAAACAAGAAAAAGGCGCTCCAAAAGCCATAAGACTTTTGGAGCGCCTTTGATTTATCCTTTATAAATGAAAGATTTACTCAGGAAGGCTGATTGCCTCGTTGGGGCAAACAGAAGCGCATGTGCCGCACTCTGTGCACTCATCTGGGTTGATGTGATAGATGTCGCCCTCAGAGATAGCTCCTACTGGGCACTCGTCGATGCAAGTTCCGCATGCGACACAGTTGTCACCAATTACGTATGCCATAGTTGTTGAAAATTTATGAATTAATAATGTTTTTGTATAAGCTGGTTGCAATGTCTTCATAGGGGATGCGAATATAGCAATCGCCCTCCTCTACAATGCGTTTGCTCTGCAAAGATACAGACTTTTGTACAAATACCTACAAATGGGTATGATTTTTTTTGCGATTTAACATTTCAATACCTTGTATGAGGTATTTTACACATGACAGATTGCAATAAAATGCCGTTTGACTCGTTATTCAATATATGAACAAATTAGTTTGCGCCACACTCTTCCTGCTTGCGTCGTTGGGCATGTACGCTCAGGATATGACTGTGCAGAACAGACCTTATACCGACTTGCGTCCGTTTCATTTCGGCATACTTGTAGGCACGCACGCCCAAGATCTTGAGTTTGTGAACGTTGGGCCACAGACAGTGACGCTCGACGATGGCAGCACGCAGACATACACCATAACCACAGACCAAGACCGCTACGACTATGGATTTCATGTTGGCGTGCTTGGCGAGGCACGACTTAACAGTAATTTTTCATTACGCCTTGCACCGACGCTATATTTTGGCAGCAGACACGTCACCATGCAAAATGTGAGTGAAGAGTCTCCAGACAGTATGCGTAGTCGTACGCAGAATCTGAAGTCGGTTTATATAGGTTGTTCCGCTGACATGATATATGCTTCGAAACGCTCGGGCAACCATAGGCCGTATGTCATGGCTGGGATTAGTCCAGTGGTGAACCTCAGTGGCAGAAACGATGACATAATCAAGTTGAAACGCTACGACCTGTTCTTTGAGACCGGATTAGGCTGCGACTTTTATTTGCCTTTCTTCAAGTTGAGACCGGAACTGAAGTTCATGTTTGGCTTGACCAACAGCCTTGACACTGGCCACGCCGCCCAAATACATGATCCATCGACGCGTGTCTTTGCCAACTCCGTGAGCAAGGCACACTCCAAGATGATAGCCTTGACTTTCTATTTTGAATGACACACAAATCTCGATAAACACACATCATAATGAGATATTCAGTAAAGATGAAAAGTTTCCTTCCAATTGTGGCGCTTTTGCTTGCCACGTCTTGTCACACCCCTTACCACCTTATCAGCGTGGACCGCACTCGCGTACTCGTGGACAATCGCTACGATGCCAATCCTGACGCTCAAGCCGCGGCGTTCATCAAGCCCTATGAGCGCGAGGTAAGCGAAAAAATGTCGCCCGTGGTCGGTACGACGGCACACCCCATGAAGGCTCAAAAGCCAGAGAGCGATCTCAGTAACCTCCTTTCCGACATCCTCGTGTGGGGTGGGACGCTCTTTGGCGAGAAGCCGGACTTCGGTGTCTACAACATGGGCGGCATACGCGCTTCGTTGCCGGCAGGCACTGTAACCTATGGCGACGTGTTGGACGTGGCTCCTTTCGAGAACCACATTTGCTTCCTTACACTCAGCGGTGATAAGACCCTTCAACTGTTCAAGGAGATGGCTGCAAGGCATGGCGAAGGCGTGAGCCATAGCGTGAGGATGACCGTGGCCTCTGACGGAACGCTGAAGACCGTCACGGTGAATGGACAACCGATAGACCCAAGTAAAAAATACAGGGTCGCCACGCTCGACTATCTTGCGCAAGGCAATGATGGCTTGACGGCGTTTAAGGCCAAGACCAATGTGGTGTCGCCATCGAGCGAGGCAGATGACGTGAGACACGTCATAGTGAAATATTTTAAGCGGCAGCAAGCCCAAGGCAAGGCCGTTGACGCAAAGGTCGAAGGTAGGGTGATGCTGGAGAGATAGACACGGTATATATAGCATTAAAGCAGAAAGTCAATAATTTACACATTAGAATAAATAATGAAGACGTTAAGATACATATTCTTATTGGTGCTGCTCTGCGGTGGCATGACCATGTTCGCGCAGAAGCGCCTCACCATACTTCACACCAATGACACGCATAGTTGTGTGATGCCGTTGTCGACGCACCTTGCCGACACTTTGCAGGCTGGCCGTGGAGGTTTCCTTCGCCGTGTGGCCATGCTGAAGGAAGAGCGTGCCGTAGACCCCAAGCTCTTGCTCTTCGACAGTGGCGACTTTTCGCAAGGCTCACCATACTACACATTGTTCAAGGGCGATGTTGAGGTTGGCCTGATGAACATGATGCGTTACGACGCGGTCACGGTGGGCAACCACGAGTTTGACTTCGGACTGGAAAACATGGCGCGCCTATTCAAGAAGCTCAACTGCCCAGTGGTGTGCGCCAACTATCGTTTCCATGAGTTCGGCCTTGACAAGATAGTGAAGCCATATGTCATAATAAAGCGCAACGGCGTGAGAATAGGCGTGTTCGGCCTCGCTCCAAAACTTGATGGCTTGGTTGACCACAACAACTACCGTTCTACCGAGTATCTTGACCCCGTGGCCACAGCACAGAAAATGGTTGACATACTGAAGAAGAAGCATTGCGACCTCGTGATTTGCATATCCCATTTGGGATGGGAGGAAAAAGGCATGGGCGACCAGGAGGTTATAAGCCATACGCGCGGCATTGACCTCGTGCTTGGAGGCCATAGCCATACTTATTTCAAGAAACTGCGTTATGTGGATAATGCCGACGGCAATCCAACGCCTGACGACCAGAATGGCAAAAGCGGCATTTACATAGGTAAGTTGATGCTTACGCTTGCGCATTTAAAATAAAGACAAGTGTTAAAAATAAATAGAAAGCGTCGTAAAACTTTTCTATTACATTAAAAGTCAGTACCTTTGCACAGCTTTTCGGCTCGACCGCTGGTTGGGAGAAGTGTTCCTGGGCCATGTCGGGTTGGAGCGACGGACAACATTTAATCATTACAATTAAAAATGGATTTAATTAAAGTTGCTGAGGAAGCATTTGCAACCGGCAAGCAGATTCCTGCATTCAAGGCAGGTGACACTATCACTGTCGCTTACAAAATCGTCGAGGGTTCAAAGGAGCGTATCCAGCTCTATCGTGGCGTCGTAATCAAGATATGCGGTCACGGAGACAAGAAGCGCTTCACCGTGCGCAAGATGTCTGGCACAGTGGGTGTGGAGCGTATCTTCCCCGCTGAGTCACCAGCTATCGACCATATCGAGGTCAACAAGCACGGTAAGGTGCGTCGCGCCAAGCTTTACTATCTGCGCAAGCTCACTGGTAAGGCTGCTCGCATTCAGGAGAGGCGTGTCGTCACTGGAGAATAATATTACGCTTGACAAAGCTAAAAAGAGCCGCTCTTCCGAATCGGAGGAGCGGCTCTTCGTTTTTGCCGTTATTTATAGTTTACGCTTGCGTCGGTGTTTCCATGAATGGCATCCTCGAGGTCGCTCCAGCTCTGGAATCCCGCGAAAAGGGCGAGACGGTTGCGGGCTGACAATGACAGCTTGCGTTTGCCCGTCACAAGCTCAAGGAGCTTCTTCAATGATGACGCGCTCAAGTTGATGTGGTGTCTCAACAACTTTTTGGAGAGGCTGTCAAGGTCGTGCCCAAGCTCATGCTTACCCTCCTTTGCCTTCTTACCAGTTGACTCAATGAGAAGTTTCAAGTCTCTTTTCATTTTCTCACATACTTTTTCTGTAACGTGCGGCAAAGATACGACTTTTTTTGTTACCTTTGCCACAACATTCATTAAATCTCAATTAATAATGAAGGAATACGCACTAAAGTACGGGTGCAACCCCAACCAAAAGCCAGCCCGCATCTTCATGGAACATGGTGAGCTGCCAGTGGAAATCCTTAATGGCCGTGCCGGATACATCAATTTTCTCGATGCACTCAACTCTTGGCAACTTGTCAAGGAGCTGAAGGCTGCGACAGGCCTGCCAGCCGCGGCGTCGTTTAAGCACGTCAGTCCGGCAGGAGCCGCAGTGGGACTTCCGCTGAGCGACACTTTGAAGAAAATATACTTCGTGGACGATGTCGATTTCGAGCTTACGCCGCTTGCAAACGCTTATGCCCGTGCCCGTGGTGCAGACCGCATGTGTTCTTATGGCGACTTCTGTGCCTTGAGCGATACCTGCGACGAGGCAACAGCCAAGCTTATAAAGAGAGAAGTTAGCGATGGGGTGATTGCCCCAGGTTACACCCCTGAGGCTCTCGCCATATTGAAGGCAAAGCGCAAGGGTACGTATTGCGTAATAAAGATAGATCCTGACTACGTTCCAGAGCCTGTGGAACGCAAGCAGGTGTTTGGCGT
>DJQL01000093.1:24339-28590 GCA_002437565.1 Prevotella sp. UBA6387 | reverse complement strand
TTCCCACTAAGAACAAGACGTTTACGCCAGAGGCTATTCGCGACTTAAAGATAGCCCTCATCACGTTGAAATATACTCAGTCCAACTCGGTGTGCTACACAAAGGACGGCCAGGCGATTGGCATTGGCGCCGGTCAGCAGAGCCGAATCCATTGCACGCGCTTGGCTGGCAACAAGGCCGACGAGTGGTGGATGAGGCAGAGCCCGAAAGTTCTCAGTTTGCCTTTCAAGGAGCATATTCGCCGTGCCGATCGCGACAATTGCATCAACGTGTATCTATCAGAGGAATATGATGACGTGTTGTGCGATGGTGCATGGCAGCAGTGGTTCACGGAGAAACCGGAACCGTTCCTCCGTACTGAGCAGAAAGAGTGGATAGCCCAGAACAAGGACGTGTGCCTTGGATCAGATGCTTTTTTCCCCTTCGGCGACAATATCGAGCGCGCCCACAAGAGTGGAGTGGAGTTTATCGCCCAGGCAGGAGGTTCCATTCGTGACGACAATGTAATCGACACGTGCGACAAATACGGCATAGCCATGGCAATGACACATGTGCGCTTGTTCCATCACTAAACATTTACCTCATGGATGATTTCGAGGAGATTCTCGTCAATGGCATTAATTTCAAGAAGTCGTCAGGACCAAAGGCTGACGATGACAAGGTAAAGACCAAGGCCAAGAAGAAAAAATATATAACAGGGGCGCATGGCTCTGGGTCGGCACGGCAGAAAGCCAAATATCGCGAGCAAAGAGCTAACCGCAAGTCGCAGAGGAAAAAATAGTCAGTTTGCTTGCGAAAAGGCGTGCCCAGCATTATAATAATTATGGGTAGCCAGCGGTGGCTACCCATAACTGTTTCCTGACAATCCAACTGTTACCTGACAATATGACAATCTATATATAAGTCAATGAAAAAACTAATATCCTTTGCTGTCGTGCTTTTCATGACCGTGACTGTTGCCATGGCCGACCGCACGGTGAAGGCCAATGACCCTAACATCAGTTTTACAGGGCGTGTGCAGCGCATGGACGATGGAGCGGTGAGCTACGATTGGGTAGGCACCTATGTCCAGACAGATTTTACAGGCTCTTCCATCTCGGTGAGAATGAGCGAAGAGGGGGAAAGCTATCATCAAGTGTTCATAGACGGCAAACTCGTTGGCAAGTTGCGTTTCACAGGCAAAGAGCCACACGATGTCTTACTCGCCAATAAACTTGGAAAGGGTACACACCGCCTTCGTTTGCAGAAGGTTACAGAAGGTGAATATGGACGTTCTACGATTTTCTCGTTCACGGCCGGAGGCAAAGGTTCGTTCACGGCCGTACAGCCTAAGCAGCGCTTGATAGAAGTGATTGGCGACAGCTACACTTGCGGCTACGGGTCAGAGGGCACACAAGATAGCCATTTCGAGTTGAAGACAGAAAACTGCGACAAGTCTTACGCTTGTGCGCTGGCACGTTATTTTGATGCCGACTACGTGATAGTGGCTCACTCTGGCATGGGCGTGACACGCAATTATGCCGGGAAGACCATGCGCACAATGAGTCAGCGTTATCAGTTGCTCTTCGATGACCATGATTCCATAGCCTATGATTTCAAGCAGTATCGCCCAGACCTTGTAATCATAAATCTCGGTACCAACGATTTCTCAAGGAGTGGTGCCCCTGCCGACTACGTAAGCAAATACGTAAAGCTTATCAAGACGGCAAAAAGTCATTATGGTGAAAGGATACCAGTGCTTTGTGTCACTCCACATTCCGCCAACATATTTCTTCTTGCCGCGCTTAAGGAACTTGGCGAGAAAGTATCGGGCATGAAGAATGTGCGCGTGGCAGAGCCCATGCCAAACATTGTGGTCAAAGGTCACGACATTGGCTCAGACTGGCATCCCAACTGGAAAGGTCACCAGAAAATAGCGTCCACGCTCATCCCCGTGGTGTCTACGATGACAGGGTGGGAGATGGAGAACGACATTTAGAAATTATTATGGTTCTGAAACATTAATCTTTGTCTTTCAAGCAACGCTTTTGGCACCTTTTTTGTACTTTTGCAACAAATACCGGCCTCTTGGCCATGAATGCAAAACACAATGGAAAGACAGGAAACACCCGTTTTGCTGCTCACGGGTTATTTGGGCAGTGGAAAGACCACCCTTCTCAATAGAATATTAAAGAATGAGAAGGGCATAAAGTTCGCCGTTATCGTCAATGACATAGGCGAGGTCAACATCGACGCCTCGCTCATTGAGAACGGTGGAGTGGTGGGTCAAAAAGACGACTCTCTCGTGGCTCTTCAGAATGGCTGCATCTGTTGCACGCTTAAGATGGATCTCGTGCAGCAGCTCAACGACATCATAAATCAAAAGAAGTTCGACTACATAGTCATTGAGGCCTCTGGCATCTGTGAGCCTGCGCCTATCGCCCAGACCATCTCCACTTATCCTCGAATGATTCCGGAGAAAATCATGAAAAATGGTGTGGCACGCCTTGACTCTATCGTGACCGTGGTAGACGCTCTTCGCATGCGCGACGAATTCGGCCTTGGCGATGCCTTGCAGAAGCCTAACATGGGTGAGGACGACCTTGAAAGCCTCGTAATACAGCAAATAGAGTTCTGCAACATAATCTTGCTCAACAAGGCTTCCGAGGTGTCGCCAGATGAATTGCATCACTTGCGTGCCGTGATTAAGGCCATACAGCCAAAGGCAGAGATATATGATTGCAATTATGGTGACGTGGATCTTGACAAAATACTCAATACCCACCTCTTCAACTTTGACAAAGTGGCGACATCTGCTCGATGGATTGAGGCCATGGAGGACGATGATGATGAACTTGAGAACGAAGAAAGTGGGGAGGCCTTGGAGTATGGCATACAGACGTTTGTTTGGAAGCGACGCGAGCCAATGAGTCTTGCGGATTTCGATGAGTTCGTGTCCACAAAATGGCCAAAAGGCGTGGTGCGCGCCAAGGGCATGTGCTATTTTGCCGATGAGAAAGACACGTGTTATCTCTTTGAACAGTCGGGCAAGCAGTTCAACATCACCAATGCTGGTCAATGGTATGCCACGATGCCAGCCGATGAACTCGAAGACTTCCTCGCCAAGAACCCTGACGTGAAGAAAGATTGGGACTCTAAGGTTGGTGACCGTATGCAGAAAATAGTGTTCATAGGTCAGCATATCGATCGCAAGGCCATTGAAGCGGAACTTGACAAGTGCTTGGCAGAATAACTGATTCAGCAGCCAACAGCCTGATATATATACCTGCTGACGCCATAATAGGATAACTTAAAGGAATGATAAATGGAAGACAAGCCTTTTGTTTTTACTCGCGAAGAGCTTGACGAGGTTTGGCAATTGCGCCGCTATATCTTCGACAAGGTTGGCGAGGCAATGCCGCGCGAAGACATGGCCAAGCTCAAGGCAAGTCTGCGCAAGGCCATTGCCGACGGTCGGGTGAGCCGCGACGTGTTCGGTCTGAACCCTATAGTCACGGCCATGGAAACGGCACGCATCTGCGTGGACGAGATTGGATTGCGACGCGAGTCGGTAATAGCCACGCTCTTGTGGGCGTGTCATGTAGACAACTTCGTGGAAGTGGCTGAAAAATATGGTGACACGGTGGAACATATCGTCCATGGACTCTACAAGATACAGCATCTATACGACAAAAACCCTGTTATAGGTAGCGACAACTTCCGTAATTTGCTGCTGTCTTTTGCCGAGGATATGCGTGTCATACTCATCATGATTGCTGACCGCGTGTGCGTGATGCGTCTCATACGTGACACGCCCATGGAGGACGCACGGCGTGAGGTGTCGGAAGAGGCGTCGTATCTATATGCGCCTCTTGCACATAAGCTCGGCTTGTATACGTTGAAGTCGGAGCTTGAGGATCTCTCGCTTAAGTACATGGAGCATGATGCTTACTACATGATAAAAGAGAAACTCAACGCTACCAAGGCAAGTCGTGACGCCTATATAGGCCGCTTTATAGGCCCTATTCGCGAAAGGCTGGAAAAAGCAGGGCTGAAGTTCCACATGAAAGGGCGCACAAAGTCTATCCATTCTATCTGGCAGAAGATGAAGAAACAGCAGTGTGGATTTGAGGGAATTTATGATCTTTTCGCCATACGCATCATCCTTGACTCGCCTTTAGAAATGGAAAAACAACAGTGTTGGCAGGTTTACTCCATTATCACCGATATGTATCAACCCAACCCCAAGCGATTGCGCGATTGGCTTTCGGT
>DJQL01000093.1:14490-24149 GCA_002437565.1 Prevotella sp. UBA6387 | reverse complement strand
GGTGACAACCTGCAGGTGATGGATCAGTTCAAGATGTCGCTCCAACCCGACGACATTTACGTGTTCACGCCGCGTGGAGACCTTTTCAAGTTTCCGGCTCGATCCACGGTGCTCGACTTCGCTTACCGCATACACTCCAACATTGGCAATACCTGTGTTGGAGGCAAGGTGAATGGTAAGGCTGTTTCGATAAGACAGGAACTGCATTCGGGTGACACCGTGGAGGTGATAACCCAAAGCAACCAAAAACCTAAGCGAGACTGGCTATCAATAGCGGTCACGCCAAAGGCGAAATCGAAAATCAGGCTCGCCATCAAGGAAACCCAACAAAAAGACGGGCTTTATGCCAAGGAACTTTTGGAACGCCGATTCAAAAACAAGCACATTGAGGCGGACGAGAGCATAATGGCACACCTCATCAAAAAAATGGGGTTCAAGGAGGTCTCCGACTTCTATAAGCAAGTGGCAGATGGCAAGCTCGATCCAAACGACGTGATAGCCAAATATGTGGAAGTGCGCGACCACACGGAGAACAAGGACAAGGGGACTGTATCAGCAGACCAGTTCAATTTTGAGAGCCCAGAAGAGGAATTAACCCATGAGAGCGATGATGTGCTCACGATAGACCAAAACCTTAAGGGCATCGACTATCAGCTTGCGCCGTGTTGCCATCCTATTTATGGTGACCCTATCTTTGGGTTTGTTACCGCGGGTGGCGGAATAAAAGTGCATAGGCAAGACTGTCCCAATGCGCCAGAGATGCGTCGCAGGTTTGGCTATCGCATCGTGAGAGCGCGCTGGGCAGGCAAGGGCTCGTCCAAGTATGCCATCACCTTGCGTGTGGTAGGGCACGACGACATTGGCATTGTTTCCAATATTACAAATATCATATCAAAGGATGAGAAAATAGTGATGCGGTCCATAAATATCGACTCTCATGATGGACTCTTCTCTGGCAATCTCACAATTCAAGTTGAGGACACGGCACGACTTAATCAGCTTGTCAAAAAACTCAAGGCCGTGAAAGGCGTGAAACAAGTGGAACGAGTATGAATATTGATTCATGGCAATCATGGATTTAGTCATGTCTATGATTGCCATTTTGTTTATATCAATATTGACTTTATTTTTATATTGGTTTTATTATCGGTGAAAATACATTGTCTTTCTACTGAAATCGCAATGCCTTTTACGCTGAAAGGGCAATCATGCTCACAATGCTTTTAATGTTTCAATGTTTTATTATGGTCTTAATTTCTTTTGCTGAAAGTCCAGTGGCAATAGCTATAGTGTTTATATCCATTCCAATGGCAGAAAGGCGCTTCGCGGTTTCTACTTTTTCATTTTGTTTACCTTCAGCTCTTCCTTCTGCTAAGCCGTCTTGTTTTGCGCCTTCAAGCACAGACAGGGTATCGCGGTATTTTTTCAATCCCACGTCGTATTTCATGCGCTCTTGTCTTGAAAGCGAAGCGACATCTGCAATTTGTTCAAGTCTTTTGAACACTGAACTTTTTGCTGCCCATGGCAATCTTGTTAAGGTCTCCATATTTTTTAGCAAATATATCCATTTGTCGAAATTAGTCTCACACTCGTCTGCCTCCTTGGTGAATAAGGGAAGTTGCATGAATGTCATTCTCTCTTTGTCGGAGAATACTTTTCCGTTTTTCCTGTCAATCAATCCCACGTCTGTGCGAAACTGCTTGTCAAAATCCATTGGGCAGAAATTCAGGAAAGCCACGAGGTACACTGCGTCAATCTTGTATTGCCAATCAGCCCCTTTCTCCCCTTGTCTTGCAATGGCTTCGGAAACATAGTATATGCTTCTGTTCTTGAAATATGGCTGCGACTTGTTTTGCATCTCAACGATAATGTTCTCGTTTTTGTCGGTTTCGCAATAAATGTCGTAGATAAGCGAACGGTCATCCTCAAAAAGGGCAGGCTGTTCCTTGTCGAGGAACGTGATGTTTATGATATGTTCCTCGCCCACCAGCAGGCTATTCAGGAAGTCTAATATCAACGGCTTGGAAATCTCTTGCCCGAAGATCCTCTTGAAGCCGATGTCTGTAAATGGGTTGATGAATCTTGCCATAGTCTGCGCCTCTTTGTTAGTTTGTTTGCAAATGTAGACAAAAATCTTGAATTATAATAAGCCATACGCAGAAAAAACTATAAAATATATTTTGTTCTCCTCTTGATTTACATTACCTTTGCATTCGGATGGATTCGCCTTCGGTTGATGGAGTCAGTAGACGACTACCATCTAATGGATTAAGGAAATCAATGCCTTTGAACTAAAGAATAGGATGAATCGAACCTGGGAGTATGTACTCGTCGGTGAGAGCGTATTCTATTCGTTGAGTGGAAGCGGAGCCACGATTATGGGATATTTGCAACCAATGTAAGCTTTCCTATTCTGTGGAGACAGGAAAGCTTTTCGAATGAGACTTGCGCTGTATCATATTTATCCGTAAAAATGGCTTTCCAGTGGAAGCCATTTTAATCCACTGAAAAGCCGAGCTGTAATGTTTATTTTGCAATCACGGAACGTTTAGGCGTAACTATGCATGCCGCTCAAGAAATAGTTTACGCCGAAATAGGTCATTACTATGCTAAGAAACGCGAAGGTGATGTACACATGATAAACCAAAGGCTTACGGAAAACGGGAAGCGTCTGCGTATGTACTATCACAGCATAAATCATGAAAGTGATGAGTGCCCAGGTCTCCTTGCTGTCCCAACTCCAGTAAGTGCCCCAACTCACGTTTGCCCAAATGGCCCCGATGAATATGCCTATGCCCATGGTGGTGAGGGCAGGGTATAGGAACACGCGACTTAACGCTTGCAGTTCCTCGCCATATGAACGGAGAGCGATGCCCATGACACCGCATATGAATGTCAGGGACAACAGCGCATAGCTCATCATTATGACGCTCACGTGGAGGCTGAGCAACGGACTGTTCAATACCGGCATCATCTGGCCTATGGCGGGGTCCATCTGGTTGATGTGGCTCACCAAGAGGAAAAAGCCTGAGAGAAGAAAGCCGAAGACCATTACCATGCGAATGCGGAATTGTAGTACAATGCTAATGAGCATGACGAACCAAGCCACTGTCAACATACTCTCATACCCATTCGACATAGGCACGTTGCCGCTTATGATCCATCTTAATGCCAAGCCAAAGGTCAGAGTAAGGAATGAAACAACCAATAATGAAGGCAGCACATAGTTGAGAAATTTGATTTCCTTCTTTCGGGTCATGCGATATATGGTGTAGAAGAGGGCGATGAAACCCAATGTAAGGTTCATCATGAAGAGGATAGTGGCGAAGGGAAATGCGTTGTTGATGCGCTCTGCCTTGTATTGCGTAGCTGATGGCAAGGATTTGCCTCCACTTATCTCTTGATATTTCCTCATCTTGTCGAAGTACACATTAACGCGGTCAAAGTTTCCCGCTTTTACGTCTCCATAGAGTAATGAAAAAACATTTTTGATATAGAGAGCGTGCTGGTATTCCACGGCGTGTGGCAGCTTGTCTACTGGTGAGAACCAAGTGGTTGTACCTGCCTTGATAAATGGGTGATCCTTTGTGGCTTTCACGTTTTTCGTGAATGTGTAGGGCAGCACCTTTAGCGACAATCCCTGCCTGAGTTCCATTATAATTTGAATCTTGCCGTCTATGTCGGCAGCTTGCTGATGAAACTTGTCTTGTTGGCCTTCGTAGTATTGCTGCACATATTGTCCGAGGGTGTAACCGCCAAGGTCTCGGTTGAAGAAATTGCTTAAAGAAGCATAATCAGGCAGGTTCATTGCCGTCTTCATCTCTCCGCCCTTGATTTTAATGAAAGGCTTGCTTGCCCATATATTGCCATAAAACACCCATCCCGATAACACCTGCTCAGCTGTCAAGCCTTCGTAGCTTCTGGCTCCATATATCTTCTTGCAAAAGTCAAGGGCGAATGTCTGTACCGGACAAATACGATCATTGTAGAGAATGTAGAGCTTGCCAAACTTTTCTGCTGTCTTCTTAGGAAGGACTGCGTTTTGTGTATCTTCCAAGACAGAGCCGGCGCGTACGGTCTGGAAATTGCCAAGACAAAGGATAAAGGCTATCATCAATGCACCTTTCTTTAGCAATGGACTCTTCAAGAGTTTACGATAACCGCCTTTGGGGTCGAAAAGCATCCATATTAAGGAAAAGAAGAGCAAGGCATATCCTGTGTATGTGACAGGTATGCCGTATGGATCCGCATTGATTGCGAGTACACTGCCTTTGCCATCCTCATCGTATGAAGATTGGTAGAAGCGATATGAGCGATGAGAATATATGTGGTTCATCGACACCTCGCCGTCGCTCTTCTCGTTGTCATCCATCACTGTAAACTTTGAAGAATAATCGGCCACGGCATCTGTGCCATCATGCACCTTTGTCTCAAAGCTTTGCAAGCAAATGGAGAAAGGCAACTTCTCTTCTTTCATGCCATACTGTTCGTCTGATGCCATATAAGTGTTTGAGGGCTGATCAACGCGCAAGTGCATCATGCCTCTCTTTGCGGAGACGTGGGTGAGCAAGGCGCCGGCAAGGATAATGAGGAAAGATATGTGCAAGGCCAATGTTGAGGCTCTCTTCATCTTTCGCTTGATTATGTAGAAAAAACCGAAGGCGGCGAGTGCTGCCCATATAAATGTAAACCACCATGCCCCATAATAGTGGGAGTGGACATAATCCGTGCCATGGCTCTTCTCCACTATTGTGGCGGTGCCCATACATACAAGCACAAGGGTGTAAAGGATGAATATTATCTTTCTTACCATTATTGAATAAATATCTTGCGAGGTCACAAGATGGCTCCTATGAATAATAGTTTATGAAGAAGTAAAAGGGCAAGGCGAGCCATTATAGGATTGCCTTGTCCTTTTTATTATGTGTTGGTCTTAAATCTGCTTCAATTAGATGGAGCGCAAGAACTTAACCACCGCGTCGCGGTCAGCCTTTGATGCCTTGTAGAAGTGCATTGCAGAAGAGTAAGCGTGGCTCTTCTTGCTGTAGCAGTGCCACATGATAGCCTCTATCTCGTTGCGAGCGCGGCAGTCGTGCAAACGGTCTTCGGCACCAGTGTTTATATAGCTCAAACCACGTCCCCAAAGTGGGGTGGTACGACACCATGATCCATGGATGTCATTCTTCATATAGAGCTTGTGCTGCACAAAGTCTGAATATGGATAAATGGTCTGGTTTTGGTAACGTGGCAGCTTCTTGTCTGCGATATACTTGGATGTAACGTAGTTGTCATCGCCGGTCTTCCAAGATGGCTTGTGGCAGTTGGTGCATCCCCATTCCATGAAGAGCTTCTTGCCTTTCTGTACGTCAGGGTCGTTCAAGTTGCGGGCACGAGGAACTGCGAGGCCACGATGCCATACCATGAAGGCATAGAAATCATCCATGCTTTGCTCTGGTTGGAAGTTGTGGATGGCGTTGTCGAATTGGTTGGTCTTGGGGTTCAGCAAGGTCGACACTGCGTTCTTGATGCCATCGTCTGTACCATCTGCATAGTATGGGGATGTGGGATCCTTCTTGATGGCAGCTATGACGGATGGGGTCTGAGCCATGCAATCAGCCCATGCTTTTGTCGTGTAGAGTACAGGACGGTCTGTACGTGTCACGTTTGTGATGTTCCACATGGCGTTAGCGCCAGGTCCGTCTTGCAAGCTACCGCGTGTCAAGGCATACGTATAACGCTTGATGAGCTTCTTGTTGCCATCAGTGGTGTTAGGATCAAATGTTGTTCCATCAGCATGCACGCCGCCAGTTGTGTAGAGTCCATCTCTGCCAAAGGTGGTGTAATATGCGCTTGCTGCCATCTCCATTGTGTTGGCGTCAAACATGCTTGGGTTGATGTATTCGCTCACGTTTAATCCTGCGCTCTTGAAGTAAGCTGCCTCTGACTTGTATTGCGCTACAATGTCCTCAGTTGGTATGGCATCTATCAAGCCCGTACCACCGATGCCAATGGTCGACTCCAAGCGGACGGCATAGTCAGTAGGCTTTGGCAACGTGTTGAAAGCATCCTGCGGAATGGTAATTTCAGGATAAATCAAGTCGAACTTCTCTCCGTCAGGGAACTGCATGGATGGAATCTCGTCCGTCTCCATCTTGTTGACATGTTCCCAAGCCAAGTTGATTTTGCTCTCGTCTACAGGTGGCAAGAAAGGTGACTGTGCCTGGGTTTGTGGCATGCCTGTCACCTCTGAGATGTAGCTGCCATCATTAGGGCTGTCAGCCTTGGGATGATATATTACGAGCAAGTAGCCATTGCCATTGCCATAGCGAGTCTCATATTGTGTCTTGCGCTTGCCATGGCCATACTCTGGGTGGCAGTCGAAGCAGGACGTGCGAACGGATGCGGGCCCCAATCCCTTGAATGCGCCGGTGTTCAAAGTGTATTGACGCTCAAACATCTGCTCGCCAATGAAGAACTGGCTTTTCAGATCAGCGTCATTGTCAACAGCTGGTGTCTCGTCTGAGTAGCAGCTGGAACCAGTGTTCTCTGTCGTGCCAAGCTTGCCGCCAGGATACCACTCGTCGGCTGTGAAGTTGCCAACATCCTTGCCTACATAAGCAACGTCTGTCTCTGTGATTTCAACTTTGTTGTCATCATCAGAACAGCCTGTCATCGTCATGGCCAAAGCCATGGCGAAAGACATGTAGGCGTAATTCTTGAAATTCTTATTCATAATGTATTTTGTTTGGTATAGTTCTTTTGCCTTTCTCTTTTTACGGCTAAACGTAGCTTCGCTTCTAAGGCTTAGAGAGCAAAGCTACGTAAAGCTTATGTCAGGTGCTTAATGATATGTCTTTCTTTTCTGACGCCCAATTACTTAGAAACCTTCAATGCACGGAACCAAGCACCAGCCTTGTTCAACTCATCGTCCAATGTATTAATCTTGTCGATGCAAGTCTTTACCTGTGCGTTTGCAGGATCATCAACGAAAGCGATGCCACTCTTCTTGGCAGACTCCAAAGCGGCGATAGACTCGTCAAGAGCCGTGCTCAATGATGAATAGCCACTGTAGTTGTACTTCTTCATGATGGTCATCAATGAGTTGGTTACAGGTGCTGTGGCTGTCACGTCACGAGTGCCATAGAGAGAATTCTTGATAGAGTAGATGTTGTCCTGATAGTCGATGAATGAACGCTTGCTGTAAGGAGACTCAATGTAATCGCGAGACTCAGGCGCACCTTCCTCTGTCGTACCACCGTGACCAGTTGCTACACGGTAAGCCTGTCCGAGCTTCTGAGTGTAAACTTCTTGGCAGATGTTAGAGCAACCACCTACGAAAACATTCTCCAAAGTCTCCTGCCATGTTGGGAACCAAGCGTTGTCGCCTGTCGCGTTGAGGAGGAATTGACCATAGCCAATGCCTGCAGAAGAAAGGGCACCTGTATTGCCTTCTATGGTCTTCAAACCATCAACAACCCATTTGCAGTTGCTATCCAACCAAGAACCGAGTGTGGAATCACCATTCCAACCATACTGAAGGAGAGATGTCATATTGTAGATGTCACCTGCTACAGCAGCAGCAAATGCCAACTCGTCAATTCCCTTAACAGAAGTCATGCCTTCTTCAGTCTCGTTTGCATTCAACATGGCTGCTGTACGAGCTGCACCATTGCGGAAAAGAACGAACTCCAATCCGTGGAAACCAATTACAGAGTCAAAGTCCTTGTTCTCTGAGTAGATGAACTTAGGAGAGGTTGTGACATCCTGAATACCAGCAATGATAGTGCTATTATTAAGTGCATCAACCAACTGGTCGTGGTCAAGTGGCCATGAGTCGATATGTGGGTCTATCTCGTTGTTGGTAGCTGCGCCATAAAGGAAAGCCTCGCTGCGCTCCCACTCACGACGTGCATTCTTGAATGCTTCGCAAGCATCCTCGATATCCTTGTCTGTCAAAGAACCTGCTTTTGCGTTAGCGTATGCCTTGTCGCAAGCATCCTTCAAAACCTTGGCATTGTCACGCAAGTCCTTGTAGGTAGGATTAATGACATCGTTGACGTAGGTCGTTGCCACGGCTGACAATTCTGTTGCGGGAACAGTGTTCTCATCTGTCGTGGGATCATCCTTATCGCTACAAGAAGCGAAACCCAAAGATAAAGCCATTGTTGCTACAAACAAAGAGGCTTTGAGAAATGTCTTTTTCATTTCGTGATTACTTTTTATTTGTTGATGTTATTGCTATTCTTTGTCAATTTTATAAGTCGTATCCTCGATATTAGAGGAAGAAACCCTGATAAGCGATACCGATGTTAACGGCAGGCTCATTGTTGTACTGCGACTTGAAGATGCGCTGTGTGTATTCCGCCTTTACGCAAATCTGTGGTAGGGGGAAGTAGTTGATACCTCCTGACACGATCTTGCGGTTTGTCCACTGTGCTGTCTTGTTGTGTACGGATGAGTCATAGTACTCGTAGTGGCCGAATACATACATTTTTTGATTCTTGTCACGAAGACAGGAGATTTGTGAGAACACGTCATAGCCAGCCTCAAACATGGCTGCTATCGCATGGCTGCCAAAATACTTGCCACTGCCAGATTCGTTAGGTTTAACCAATGATGTGCCAGGATATACGATGCTTGTGATGGCCGTAGCGTCGCTTACATATCCATAGTCTATGTTGCCTCTTACCTTCCAGTTGTATTTGTTGTAGGTGAAGTCCAACGCGCCTACATATACATTGCCCTTTATGTCCTTGTGCTGGGTGTCCTCAGGAGTCGTGTTGCCCATCGACTTGCCATAGTAGCCGCTCAAGCCAACGCGGAGACCAGGGACGGAGTAGTTGTCAACACGTGCAGCTACGGCATACTTATTGGCCACCTCAAACTCGTATGGACTCTTGGCACCGCCCTGTATCCAGTTGCTACGGCTGAAACGATAAGCGTTCAAGCCTGCCAGGAACTGAGCCTCGTAGCGGAACTTGCCGCTCTTGCCCCAAAAGCTGACACCTGTCTGATGCCATGTACAAGGAAGGATGGTGTTCTCACCCTCTGGGCGATAAACGGTAAAGAAGTTCAAAGGCTCGTGATACGCGTTAGTCAGACCTACTGGGACTACGATATGGCCAGCCTTGATGTTTGCGAAAGCGCCGAAAGACTTCTGAATCCAAAATTGTTCCAGCTCGACCTCGCCGCCTTTCTCCACTTCCTGCTCATATTCAATAGCTTCCTCTGCCTCGTATTCGATAGACTGACCTGTGCCGCCATGCTCGAACTCAATCTCGCTGCCCATTGTCCAGCCCTTGCCGAAGTCGTAGCCCAGGTAGATTACCGCGTGGGGAATGTCGAAGCGGCCATGGTCAGGAGCGTTCTTGTAAGCTGACGCGTTGGAGTAGCGCTTGCCTGCATCCGTATAGAAGTTGCGGCTGTAAGCTGCTTCTCCGTAGCCGCCCACACTAAGGCGATTGCCCTTGGCGTGGTTCATCACGGAATCGGCCGCGCTTTGTTGTGCCTCTACACTCTGAGCGCCACCTAATAATAATGCCGTGGAAACGAGAGAAAGAATGATTTTGTTCATTGCTATTGATATCCTTAATTTTCGGGTGCAAAGGTAAAAGTTTGTTTAAATTCACACAATACTCAAAAATAGGTAAATCTCGTTT
>DJQL01000093.1:12518-14372 GCA_002437565.1 Prevotella sp. UBA6387 | reverse complement strand
TATGCGCTGTGGACCTGCGGGGAGTCGAACCCCGGTCCGAACAAGGAAGCCATATGCTTTCTACACGCTTATTCCAGCCTTCATTTTCGTACGGCGGCAAGACCTGGACCACCAACCGTCGTCTTATCCTCTAAAGCGTTTCGCCAAAGGAGCGAGGCCACCAATGACTATTCCCGATTTAGTCTGCACCGCTTAATCTCCGGATTCGGAAAAACATCCTCGGAGCGATGTCTCGTCCCCGCGCCTTGCGCAGGGATTAAGCCAGTAACCTACTGTGCTTCAGTTAGGCAGCGAGAGCGTAGTTGTTTTCGCCAATTAAATTGTTGTTCACTCAGATTATGGAGCTAGCCAACGAGGCTCCGCGTGCTTACATACAATTTCGTCTTGCCGTCAAATCCATACAAGCCCATTGTTATGAAAGTATGGCAAAGTTACGCCGTTTCAGCGTAACTGCCAAATATTTTCGTACTTATTTTCTATCATCCAAGATATTTCGCCAACACATGCTTGTATCCGCTCCTTCTTATCTTGTCTATGCTTTTCTCCTTGATTTGCCTCACGCGCTCTCTGGTCAAGCCCATTTGCGCACCTATTTCCTCCGCGCCTTCTTCTTGGCATCCCATGCCAAAACTCTTGCAGAGAATGGTTACCTCACGGGGCTTAAGCACATGATTAAATACATCCTTGAAATCCACATCCATGGATTCTTTTTCCACTTCATTGGAAAGAGTCTTATCTTGCGATGGCAAGATATCCTCAAGTGAGTTGGAATCATCGTCGGAAAACGGAGCGTCTATGCTCATGTGGCGCATGTCGGCATTCATCGTTGTCTCTATCTTGTCGGCATCGATATTCGTAATGTCTGACAGCTCTTCCGTGGAAGGCTGCCTATGGTTCTTTTGCTCAAACTTATCTATCTCGGAGTTTATCTTAGACAAGGCACCAACTTGGTTAAGCGGCAGTCTCACCATACGGCCTTGTTCTGCAATGGCCTGTAAGATGCTTTGCCTTATCCACCACACAGCATAGCTTATGAACTTGAAGCCACGAGTCTCATCAAATTTCTCCGCGGCTTTCACCAATCCTATGTTACCCTCATCAATAAGGTCGGTCAAAGAAAGTCCCTTATGCTGGTACTGTTTGGCCACCGAAACCACAAACCTAAGATTTGCCGACACGAGGCGGTCTTTGGCACGTTCGCCTTTCTTTCCACCCTTACGTATCTCATCGGCAAGCATTGTCTCCTCATCAGGATCTATCATCGGTATGCGAGCTACCTCACCCAAATACCGTTCCAACGACTCCCCCTGACGGTCGGTAATGCTCCTTGAAATCTTAATCTGTCTCATCTTTAACGTTCCTTCCTACAGTTTTTATGACAACAGACCTTATGCAAAAAACATACCAAAACGACAATACGGACTACATGTCCAATTTGCCTAAAAGCTGTGTCATTTATTTCAAGTCAAGCTCTATAGGACAATGATCCGACCCGAATATCTCATTGTGTATGGAAGCGTTGGTTATGCGGTCGCGCAATCGGTCGGAAGCGAGAAAATAGTCAATGCGCCATCCTGTGTTGCGTTCGCGCGAGCGGAAGCGATAGCTCCACCACGAATAAGTGATCTCGTCTGGATGGAGCGCGCGGAACGTGTCGGTGAAACCACTGTTGAGCAATGCTGTCATCTTGTCTCGTTCCTCATCGGTGAATCCCGCGCTCAGGTGATTCGTCTTTGGGTTCTTGATGTCAATCTCTTCGTGAGCCACGTTCATGTCGCCACAGACAATCACTGGTTTTTTCTCGTCAAGGCCATGAAGGTAAGCCTGGAAGTCGTCTTCCCATTTCATGCGGTA
>DJQL01000093.1:0-12425 GCA_002437565.1 Prevotella sp. UBA6387 | reverse complement strand
TCGGGCATTTCCAGTGTCACCACTCGTCCCTCGTGGTCATGCTCTTCAATGCCGATGCCATAGCTGACGTTCAGCGGAGTATGGCGTGTGTAGATTGCCGTGCCGCTGTAGCCCTTGCGCTCGGCATAGTTCCAATACGACTGATAGCCATCAAACTGCAAGTCGAGTTGTCCCTCTTGCATCTTGGTTTCCTGAAGGCAGAAAAAGTCTGCGTCAAGTTCCTTGAAGTAAGCCTCAAACCCCTTGCTCTTTATGTTGCCCTCGTCGTCGGTCTTCGGCTTGACGCAAGCGCGCAGGCCATTGACATTCCATGATATAAATTTCATCATATTCGTTTTGCTTCACCTCTAAGAAGGCTCATGAACTCCTCGCGCACCTTCATCGATTCGAACACCCCGCTATAGGCGGATGTCGTGGTGACGCTGTTTTGCTTTTCCACGCCACGCATCTGCATGCACATATGGCGCGCCTCGATGACCACCATCACGCCCTGTGGCTTGAGGGTGTCGTTTATGCAATTCATTATCTGCTCCGTGAGACGCTCCTGCACCTGAAGCCTGTGCGAGAAGATGTCGATGACCCTCGCTATCTTGCTGAGTCCCGTTATGTGTCCATTGGGGATATAAGCCACGTGAGCCTTGCCGTAGAAAGGCAGCATGTGGTGCTCGCACATTGAGAAGAAGTCGATGTCCTTGACTATCACCATCTGGTCGTATTTCTCCTCGAAAAGCGCGTCGGTGAGCACCTTGTGTGGGTCTTGAGTGTAACCGCGCGTGAGGATTTGCATTGCCTTTGCCACGCGCAATGGAGTCTTTTGCAGTCCCTCGCGTTCAGGATCCTCGCCCAGGAGTGATAGTATCGCCTTATAGTGTGTGGCAAGCTCGTCGAGTCCATCACGGAATTCTGTCTCTGGATTCATTTTAAAGTATATATAGTATGATGTGTAAATGCGTCTTTATGGAAGAAGTGCATTATTTAAGAAAGTGAACCGAATCAATCGAACACGGTTATTTGTCCTTTCACTATGACCGCAGCCTTGTAGCCCATGCCTTTGATGGCTTTGAGCATATGTCTCGCCTCATTGAGCGAGCGGTAGTTTCCCACTCGGCAAATCCAGCGTGGTGAATAGAAATGCACGTAAATGGGTTGGTCGGGGAATCGCATCTTTATGTCGTTTCCAGCCTGTTGAGCCTTGGTCTTGTCGGCGCGAGTGTTTCCGCCGGCGAAGGCTTGCACTCGATAGCCTGTCACCTTGCGCGCCCCACGCATGACCTTCTTGCGCATGTCAATGGTAGGAATGTGCAGTTCTGCCTCGGCCTCTTCCTCCGCGCTGGCGCTTTTTTCCGTCGCTTGCTTCTTTGTCTCGGCAATTTGCCGTTTTTCCTCAGCCTCCCTTCGTTTTTCCTCGGCTGCCTTTTCCGCTATGCGTCTTTGCAACGCCAGGGCCTCGTCCACGGCATTCCGCTTGGCCTTTTGTGCTTTGAGTTTCTCTTCCTGCTCACGCGCGCGAGCTTTCTCAAGGCTGTCGTCTTTTGTGGCACTGTTGGCGTTGGCCGCTGTTTTTGCGGTGGTGCTGATGTTTTTCTTTATGGTCTGCTTCTGTGCCTCCGCCACAGGCACGCTTTGCCGTGTGATTGTGCCGTTGACAAGCGCGTCGATTTCCCGACTTTGCGATATGGAGACTTTGCCCTTGCCCGCTTGGTTCTGCTGCAAGTGCTGCGTGAAGGTCTGAGCCTTGGCCGATACTGCGACACTCATGATAGACAAAAAAAGAAAAACGAATCTCCTCATTAATTTAAAATCGTTTTTGTTATGCTACAACGGAAAAGAGGATATGCGTGGTGCTCCTCCTTTTTAAGTATAATGCCGATGATGTCGGGGAGACGTTTCCCACGACATCATCGGTTTGTATTAGCTAAACGTTAACTTTGCTTATTATTTCTTCCAAGCGTCGATGATGCCCTTGAAGTCGGCTGCCTTCAGCGAAGCGCCACCAATCAAGCCACCGTCGATGTCGGGCTTTGCGAAGAGCTCAGGAGCGTTGCTTGGCTTGCAGCTGCCACCGTAGAGGATAGTGGTGTCCTCAGCTGCTTCCTTGCCATACTTCTCGGCTACGATAGAGCGGATGTAAGCGAGCATCTCCTCGGCCTGGTCGGATGTGGCGGTCTTGCCTGTGCCGATAGCCCAGATTGGCTCATAAGCCAGCACGATGTTCTTCCACTCATCAGCGGTGAGGTTGAACACGCTGCCGTCGAGCTCAGCCTTCACGACCTCGTTCTGCTTGTTGGCCTCGCGCTCCTCCAATGTCTCGCCGCAGCAGAAGATAACCTTCAAGCCGTTGGCAAGGGCGAGCTGGACCTTTTCTTTCAGGATCTCGGCTGTCTCGTGATAGTACTGGCGACGCTCAGAGTGACCGAGGATGACATACTGGGCACCGGTAGACTTGACCATGGAGGCGCTCACTTCACCCGTGTATGCACCCTTCTCCTTGTCGGCGCAGTTCTCGGCACCGAGAGCCACGACATCCTGGTCGAGGACCTGGGCCACGCTTGCCAGGTGAATGAAAGGTGTGCAGATGATGACACCGCAGTTTGGCTTGTCAGCCTTCAGTGTCTCGTTGATTTCCTTTGCCAGGGCAACGCCCTCTTGCAGGTTCTCGTTCATTTTCCAGTTGCCTGCTACAATTTTCTTTCTCATGATGATTAATATTAATATTAAAAAATAAAATGAGCTGTCAGTTTCGCCGCTTCCTCCGTAGGTACTTTGTCCAAGTCCACGTGCGGTCTGCCAAGACAAGCAGGATCAGCGGTATGAAGAACAAGAGCACGACTTTCATTATGGTCTTGCCGAGACTGGTCGACGGCATGGCTCCAATGTCGAGTTTCGGCAGTGGGGCGTTAAGGCTTGCGCTCGATGGCAAGTCGTTGTGGCTCCACTTTCGTATTATCGTCCCGTCTTTCAGCAGCAGCAATCCTGGGTTGCTGCGTATGATGGTCTTGAGCGTGGTCTCATCGGTGAAGCAGAATGGGTATTCCGCACCAGTGATGTCGGCCCAGTGGTCTATGTCTTTCCTTTCTGATGCGGTAAGGCAATAGAACGGTATTTTCTGCTCTTGGCAATATTCGTAGAGTTGGTCTATGTCGCCAAAGTTTGTGTCGTCGGCTTGCTCAAGGTGTGGCGAAACGAGAAGGAAGACATATCCCTTGGCCGTGAGCACGCTGTCGGTGATGTCATCGCCATTGGGCTTTTGTATCGAGAAGTCGTGGATTGGCGGCACGTAGCCTTCCTTTGTCTGCACGGTCTTGGAGTCCACGAACTGCCATGACGAGTCGGGATAGTTGTCGAGCGTGAACTCTTTCTTGATACCGTTTTTCTGGAGTATGAAAGTCGTTTCAAACTGTGGCTGCTGGGCTCCCGCCGGGATTTCCATTCCCTTCTTTATGTTCATGCCGATATGGTATGGGCGGAAGTCGATCAGCGGAAGGTGGTATAGGCAATGTGCACTGAGCAACAACACGAAGAGTATGGTGTAGTTGATGGCTATCCACTGCGTGGAGCGAGATAGGAAACGGTACATCTGAAGCGGTTGCCAAGCCAAGACTATGGCTGCCGCAAGGAGCACTATGTTCTTGAGCAGTGTCTGCACGTTGGTCAGGTGCAAGGCGTCGCCGAAGCAACCGCAGTCTTTCACTGGGTTGAACAGTGCTATCCACACCGTGATGAGTGTCATCACGACCATGAAAGCCACGATCATCTTCGACACGAGATGGCGGCGTATGGCGAACAAGACGAACACGCCGAGGCAGAACTCCAGCGTGGACAACGCCACCGACGCGAGAAGCGTGCCGATGTCGGGCACGAGATCGCCGATGCCTATGGCCGATAGATAATCTTGAAGCTTGTATTGGGTGCCTATTGGGTCTATGGCCTTGGCAAAGCCGGAAAACACGAATGTGGCGCCGAGAAGAAAACGACAGGCGTTCACCATCACGGCCAGGGCTATCGCCTTGACCTTGCCAAAACCATGCTGTGTGCTGACCGTTGCCATTATTTTAAGCGTATTGCCCCGAAAACGGAATAATTGATGATGTCGAGCAAGTTGGACTCCACGCCCTCCGATATCAATGCTTTTCCGGCTATGTCCTCAAGCTGCTTGATGCGGGCTATCTTCGTGAGGATGAAGTCTGTATAGCTGCTCACGCGCATCTCTCGCCACGCCTCTCCGTAGTCGTGGTTCTTCCTCGCCATCAACTCGAAAGCCTCGTTGGCGATGCCATCGTAGAGTGTCAGCGCTTCTGCCGCGCTCATGTCGGGGGTTAGCACCGAGGGGTGGGCGAGCTGTATCAAGCCAATGATGCCATAGTTGACCAAGCCAATGAATTCAGGGCGTATGCCTTCATTGACCATCGCCTTGCCAATGGTTTCAAGGTCGCGTATGCGGCGGGCCTTGATGAAGATTTGGTCGGTGAGCGATGATGGGCGGAGTATGCGCCATGAGGCTCCGTAGTCGTGGAGCTTCTTGGCGAAAATGTCGCGGCACTCGTTTAAGGTCTCCTTGAACTCTTGGTTTGTATCGTGTTCTGCCATGATGGTATCTTCCTTTAGACTGCAAAGTTACTAAAAAAATAAGAGTGTATGGCAGAAAACGCGTTTTTTCTTTTTCGCCGCTTCGTCTCAGTCTTCGGCTTGTCTTCTGTGTATCACCCTTACTGTGCCGCAAAGGGCATCGTAGCGCACTTGCAGTGAGTCGCGCTTCACGCGGAGCATGTTTTTCTTATACAAGTCTTTTTCCGCTCCATATTGGGCTATCGTGGCTTGCAATGCAGAGTCGGTGCGACCTATGTCTGCCTGTGCCATTTTGAGCGACGCGCCTTGCCATATTTTTAGTGCCCTCTTGCGGCTCTCCACCGCTTTTGGGTGGTTGGCGCGCAGCTGGGTGATGGCGTTGAGCGTGGCTTGGTAGTTCCCGGCTTTGTAGAGCGAGTCTATCTTGCTCATCAGTGGCGCGGCCTTCTCGTCTTCGCTCTTCTGGCATGATGCCAAAAGTGTCATGGCCGCAAGGGGCAGCAATATTATTTTTCTCATTTTCAACTTATTCGGTTATTGTCTTGTTAATTGGCAACGGCCCTGTCTGCAACGTTTCTCATCTCTTGACCAGCAGTGCGGAGAGTTCCCAAAGTATGTAGATTGGCAGGAAGACTGCTAACAGCGTGAATGGGTCTGACGACGGGGTGATGAACGCTGCCACCACGAGCAGCGCCACGATGGCGTGTCGACGGTAGCGATTGAAAAACGAGCGATGGAGAAGCCCGAGTTTCGACAGGAGCCACGACAGGACGGGCAACTCGAAGATGATGCCCATCATGAACGTGAGCATCAAGAAATTGTCCATGTAGCTGTCGAGCGACAACTGGTTGGAGATTGCCGGCGACAGCTGGTAGGTATACAGGAAACGCAACGTCAATGGGAAAACGAGGCCGTAGCCCACCACGCAGCCGGCATAGAAAAGCGCGGTGCCAAGGCTGAAGGTGAACCTCACGCCCCTTTTCTCGTTGCTGTAAAGTGCGGGGCACACAAAGCGCCACAACTCGAAGACGATGTATGGGAAACTGACCAGCAGCGCGAGCCAAAACGACAGCTCACACTGGAGGAAGAATTGCGATGCCAACCGGAGGTTGATTACCGACACGTGGAACGGCTTGACCAAGTCGCTTGGCACCGCCGCGAAATGTCTCGACAAGGCCGAGAGCCAGTGGTAAAGGAAGAAGTCGTTGGACGCAGGGGCCATCACCACGTGGTCGAAGAGCCACGGGATGAAGGCAAAGCCGGCTATCAGCGCTACCGCCAACACCGCCACGATGCGCACGAGCATCCAGCGCAGCACCTCGAGATGATCCCAAAACGAGGCTTCGCCATCAGTGCTTGTCGGTGTCCGTGGTTGGCTTGTCGCTCTTGTCATCGGCATTTACGCTCTTGTCAACGGCATCGCCGATGCCGTTGACTCCATCCTTGAAACTCTTTACGCCTTGCCCCATGGCCTTCATCAGCTCGGGAATCTTCTTGCCGCCAAAGAGCAACAGCACGACGATAAGTATTATGATGAGTTCTGGCGTGCCAAGGCCACCTATAAGCATGAGTGTTGACAATGTCATCTTCCTATATGTTGTGTGTTTTTCTTGTGGTTAATATAAAAGTGAGAGAGACCGTCAGAGCGCGCTTCCCCATTCGCGGCACTGTCTCTCGGCGTCGCTGTCGGGAGCCCATTTCACCTTCAACGGCTCTGCCGCGATCTCGAAGCCAGCCTCCTCCAGGCGTTGCTGTATGCGCTTCTCCACGCCGCCGCCCCAACCGAAGCTGGTGAACACGGCGGCCTTCTTGCCCTTGAAACGCATGCCATGGATGAGTTCGAGTATGCCGGCAATGGCATACGTCATACCGAGGTTCACTGTGGGACAGCCCACGAGAATCTCGCGCGAGCGGAATGTCTCAAGCAAGATGTCGTTCTTGTCGTCCTTGGTAGCGTTCATTAGCACCACTCGCGTCTCCGGATGAGCCTGGCGCAAGCCGTTGGCAATCTGCTCGGCCATGCGCCGTGTGGCTTGCCACATCGTGTCGTAGATTATCGTCACCTGGTCTTCCTGATAGTTGGAATCCCAATTCTGGTAGCAGCCTATAATGTCCTTGATGTGGTCTGTCCAAATCACGCCATGCGATGGTGCTATCATCTTGAGTGGCAGGTTGGCCTTCACCAGCTCGTCGACCTTGCGCTTCACGTTGGTGTTGTAGATGGTGAGGATGTTGGCGTAATATTTCTCCGCCTCGCGGAACAGGTCGCGTTGGTTCACGGTGTCATCGTAGAGGCTCTCCGTGGCGTAGTGCTGTCCGAAGACGTCGTTGGAGAATAGTATCTGCTCCTTGTCGGCATAAGTCATCATGGTGTCGGGCCAGTGGCACATCGGCGCCTCGATGAAATGCAAGGTGTTGTCGCCGATGCAGAGCGTGTCGCCTTGTTTCACGTTCACGAAGTTCCAGTCTTCGTGGTAGAGGCCGCGCAATATTTGCTCGCCTTTCTTTGTGCAATAAATCGGAGTGTCGGGGATGAGCTTCATCAGGGCGGGCAGCGCGCCGGAATGGTCGTTCTCGTTGTGGTTCATCACGATATAGTCGATGTCGCTCAGGTTGATGTCTTCGGCGAGGTGTGCCACGAACTCGTGGTCGTATGGGGTCCACACCGTGTCGATGAGCACGTTTTTCTTATCCCGAATGAGGTAGGAGTTGTAGCTTGAGCCATAATGGGTTGACAGCTCGTCGCCATGGAAATGTTTGAGTTCCCAATCTATCTTTCCGACCCATGATACATTCTCTGTGATTTTCTTCATTTTATTTGTCCTCCTATTTTGAAATGTTTTTTCCGAATTGTACTTTTTGCAAAGTTAAGTCATTTATTTGAAACGTCCAACGATTATCGTTTTTTCTTTGCGTCATCATGGGTTCGCCTCTACGCTCGAGTTTGTCTTGCCCTGCCCCCATTGACATCCGTCCATGTATCCGCGGCGGCGATTGGAATCAATGGAATGCAAGTGCTTTTGTATTTTTCGGACTACCATTTTTTTCACTTATCATTTCCAATATCTCAAATATTGTCACCTTTGTTTTTCCATAGTTTTCAATGTTTAGCATATCATCAACATTAATATTGTCAAGCATTGCTACAAATGACAATATTGATTGTAGCTTAATATCGTTAAATACCAGTTCACGGTTTTTCTTATAATCCTCTCCTAAAACAATAGGCTTTCTTTTCTCGTCATATTCAAAGACGCAGTTGCCTACAGCTGCTGTCGCCTTTCCTCTTTTCTTGACGAATGGATATATCTTAAAGGCTTTTTCTGTTCCTCTCACAAGGTAATAGTCGCATAAAGAAAACTCCTTGACCGTTGGTTTCAGCGCCATGCTTTTTGCTTTTGTTGATTGTTGCATAGCTTTTTTTGCGCCGCGTACAACTAACATTTGCTCATCAGCTTCATCGAACTTGGTCTCGTCAATTTCAAAATCCGTAAATCCCGTTGTGTTACTATCGCAGGTGTCTCGTCCTTTATGTTCCACGTCATCATGACCATTAAAATGATACTGCCACATTCTGTTTGCATCCGGCAGTCCGAAATAGTTGTAAAGACCAACGTTGTCTATGATTATTGTCTTCTCCTTACCTTCTACAATTCGCAATCCACGCCCTACTTGCTGAATATACAGCGCCAATGATTTTGTAGGCCGTGCCAGTTGGATGAAGCTCACGCTCGGACAGTCAAATCCTTCAGTGAATATATCCACATTCACAAGCACTTGCATGCTTCCTTCTTTAAAGGCGTGTATAAGGTCTTGCCGTACTTCTTTCGGTGTGTCACAATCTATTGCTACCGCACTAACTCCATGACTGCTATATAGCTCTGCTATCTTGGCAGCATGTCGCTTGTTTATTGCGTAGATTATTCCTTGCTTTCCTTTGGCAAACTTCTCATACGACTCATATAGTTTTGAGCGTATTCGCTGATTGTTAAAGGTGTTGTCCAAATCTGAATTCAAGAAATCTCCTGTTGAAGACACTTCTGAGTTGTTTACCAGACGTTGGACTTCTGATTCAGGCTTTATTGATACATAATCGAAATCAGACAACAGGCCATTGTTGATAAACCACGATATTTGCGGTGATACTATCAAATGTTGATAAAGCGAAAGAAATGATTCATGATTCAATCTCCATGGAGTGGCTGTCACGCCAAGTTTTTTCGCTTCGGGAAACATCTTGAATAATTTGATGTATGTATCTGCAAGCGAGTGATGTGCTTCATCTACTATTATATAGTCAAATTTCTGTCTGTTTACATTGTTGTAGTTCTTTTCAGTAAGCAATGACATGATACTTCCCACCTGCACTCGCTTCCACAAGTGTTGTTCTCTTGTGCCTTGTATAAATCCATGAGCTATACCAAACCTTGAAAGCGTTGATGATATTTGGTCAAGCAATTCGGTTCTGTGGGCCACTACCAAAATGTTTATCTCTTTGTGTATGTTTTTGTAATGGCGCAATAAATCATTTATCAATGATGTAAACAGATATGTCTTGCCAGTTCCTGTTGGCATCTGCAACATCACCGAATCATACTTATCCCATGCTTCAAATATTTTTCTCTTGGCTTCTATTTGATGAGGTCTAAGGTTTGTATTGTCTTGGACTATATTGGAGTATTCCATTAGTGTACATTTTAATAGTATAATCCATAGAAATCAGCTCGCCCGGTTGCATCTTCGTCCTGTATATATGTATCCATTCTTCGCCAAGCGAGTGGTATTCTCCAAGTCTGACGCGCAAAGCTGCCCTCCCGTTGTTGTCGGCTATTGCTATTCTCTGCACGTCATAATATCCGTCTATCCGTCCGCCTACCATTGGCAGGAGATATTTAATCCCCATAAGGTTGATTGCCGGAATCTTCTCCATAACATAAGTTTTGCCCCTATGTTCGGCAAATGCTTTGAATATGTCATCTGTTATGCGCACAAGGCAGGTGAGGACATTTTTCTCGGATGATGTTGCCGGAACAGCGGCCACTTGTCTTATTGGTGGCAAGACATCCTCTGGTTTCTCTCCGAGGTTGCATCGGCGCACGATAAAATCTCTTTCAAGTTGGTCGAGTAATTTCTTGTTTTGCTCTTCGTCTTTCTTGTCAAGAGCCAACGAAATCACTTCCTTGTCGGCAAATGGTGTGTATATTTTACCCAACACTTGCTTGAAATGGGTCATTATATATTCTTTGCTGTCCACATTGGGGCGAGCTTTCATTGCATAAAAGTCGAAGTCCTTTTGCAGCCAGTCTTGTATCTCGCCACGAAACTTCTCTCTGATCCGCTTCTTCCAGTCTCTCTTTTCACCCTCACGGTTCCGTCCATACATGGAAAGCACAAACAGAAAGTTCACGTCATAGTGGAACAGCAATAGGGTGTCACGGTCATAAAGACGGTTCTTGAACTGCTTAGACATATAGCGGTTGTTCTTCCTATCCGTTTCCTTGATTCCGTCTTTGTCGTAGCGGAATTGCTCGTCCATTGTGGCGGAGATGAAAAAGTTGGGTATAATGTTATATCCCTCCGTTTCTTCGTCACGTAGCTTTACGCCACTGGTCGTTTCTTTTCCGTTATTGAAGATGTCCAAGTTCCATTGTATCACATTCCTGGCATAGGTGTACTGCTTGTAAACGCTTTCCTTGCCAAGCTCGTTTCCCATCTTGTAATACTTCGAGTCACCAATGTAGTAGGTGTTGCCGGTCCCTCCCTCTATCAGGCTCTTTGCCGTATAGAGATGGTCTACAATCTTGCCGTCATCCTGCCTTTTCTCCATTCCGTCCGGCAACGGATTGTCACCGATAAGCACATCTATGATGGCTTCAAACACTATATGGAAACTCTTTACCAGCAAGTATTCCTTTTGTTCTGTATTGACAAACACTTGGCGCGACTCGTCAAAGAATGCGTAGCAGAGTTGCCAGAGTTGCAACGCCTTGTCTGAAAAATACTTGTATTTGATTTGCTGCAACCTTGTTCTGCCATAGCCTTTTTTGTATTTCTCAAACTGCTTTCCTTGTATCAAGTCGAAGTTGCAGTTGATATCCTTTGGGAATCCGTAGGTATCGCTGATGTAGTTAAGAATGGAGAAGAAGATAATCAATAGCTCCTCGTCAAAGTTTATCGTCCGTTTCTTGTTCACGGGATTCAAGTAAACTGCGCTACCATCCTGCACAATTGCTGTTGTTGTGCCTATGGTGCGTGTCCAGTTTATCTTGTTATATCCTGCATGGAGGTTTTTCAGCACAAAGAAGAAGAAACTTCGGTTGTCTTTGTTGAACTGTATCAGTGCCAGCAATATGTCAAGAAACGTGTTGCTCTGTCTCCTGCTGCCACGCCCTGCCTGGGCTATCTTCTTTTGGTAGACGATAGTTGTGTCATTGGTCTTGTCGTTCTTGTACACCACTATCGCCCTGTATATCCATACAGCAAATCCATACAAAAAGTCACGTTCTTCTTTTGACAGTTTTTCCTGACCTTCGGGCTTCACGATGCTTTCTGGAGCATACTTGCCAAAAGCGAGTTCTTTTCCTTCCACATCACGGAGCAGTACTTTCGGAAGAATAAACACGCAGTCGCCCAGTGAGACATTATAGAAATATCCCACATAATGCACCGACACCTTGCCCTCCACGTTCTCCAAGGCGTCCATGCCTTGCAGCACGTCGCGCACGTCGGCCACATCATACTGGTATTCTTCTATCAGTATACGCATTATTTCTCCTCTTCGTTCGCTTCTTTCTTCTCCGGTTCCTCTGGGTCACTTATAGGAGAAAGTTCAAGATTGCTCAAAAACCTTTCCACCTTTTCCTCGTTCACCCTTGTCTTGCCGTTCTCCGTGATATAGAACTTGTCGAACGACAACTTGCCGTCTTCCTCGTCTTTGAAAGCATCGCCTTCAAACTCGCTGTCCTTGAACACGTCGTTCCAAAGATAGAACACCACCTTGCTGACAAATTTCTCCGCACTGATGATACCGTTCTCTGCCTTGCAGAAGAAATAGCCGAGTTTCTTGTCTTCTGAAAAAGTGGCTTCGTATATGCGCTTGTTGATTTCCACAAGAAACTCCCACCAGTCGTACTTCACGCCGTTCACTTCTATTTCCCATTTTTTCTCGGCATCGCTTATTGGCACATACGTCCAATCCCAACGACGTTTGAAAGCGGAGTCTATCGGGAACAGACTTTGGTCGCTTGTGTTCATCGTCGCCCAAATATACAGGTTGCTCGGCAACAACAGTATCTCGCCGTTCAACACCTGCGAGACGATGTCATCCTCATTCTTGAACAGGGCGTTTATTTCATTCTCTTGCGGAATAGTTATGCCATCGAACGCCTTTTGCAGCTGTTTCTGCATATCGGCATCTGCCTTGATGGGATATTCGGAGAATCCGTGCTCGTCACGATCAAGCAGCTGGAACAGGTCGCCAAAAATCTGGGCACAGTTGCCTCTGTTGATTTCCTCAATAATAAGATATTCGTCCTTGGGGCTCTCACCAACTGCAAGTTGATTGAATTTCTGCCATGCCTCGATGTATGCTTGCAGGAAAGCCTGACTGACAAACTCGTAAACGATTTTCTCTTCTGTCACAGGCTTACCGTCAGCCCCTTCCACTGGCACGGCTTTCGTTCCTATGACAGTTGTCACAGGCACGGTCTTCGTAGTTGGCTTATATGCTCCCACAAAAGTTGAGTAGTCGCTATCTGGATGAAACGTCGTGCGCACGACGTCCTCACCGCTCGTCTGCTCCTTTATGGTGTGGCTCTTGCCAGTACCGGGAGCACCGTAGAAGATTTGCTGAAGAGAAG
>DJQL01000042.1 GCA_002437565.1 Prevotella sp. UBA6387 | reverse complement strand
CTCATCATGGCCATACTCGGCGGCAGCGTACTGCCACCGATTCAGGCCTCCATCATCGACAGGGGCGAGCTGTTTGGCATGCCCGCCGTCAACGTCTCGTTCTTCCTGCCCTTCATCTGCTTCATTGTGATAGCCATCTATGGCCATCGCACCTTCTTGCGAAGCAAGGGCCGCATGAAATAACAGCACCGACGCGGTGGTGAGCCATGTCGATTCACCACCGCGTCGGCTGTATGGGCATTGCCCTGGTATCATTTCAGCATTCGCCGTCCGTGCTGCTTCAGGTAGTTGATGAGCATCTCGGGGCGGTCGGTCTGTATCATGGTGGCGTGGTGGTCGAGCACCCACCCCCAATGCTTGTCCAAGCCTTCGATGAGGGCGTTCTCGTCGTCGTGGCCTGCGCAGAGGGTGTCCCAAAGGGTGTTGATCCACACGCGTGAGCCTTGCTTGCGCACGAGATTCACGAATTTGGGGTCAAGCTGTTGCTCTTTCTTGAAGCACATCTCAAACGCCACGGGGCGCATCTTCTTGGCGAACTCCACGCCACGCGCCACGGCAGCCGAATCGCACATGTCCACGATGGGCATGTAGAGCATTCCCTTGCTGTCGCCGTAGTCGGCCTTCACGCGGTCGAGCGGGTACTTGCCCTTGATGATCACTTGCCTCTCGGTGCCCGTGCGCTGTATGATGGGCAGGATCTCGCGAATGTAGTCGCCGCCCTTGTCGATGTTGACGAGCACGCGACCACGGCACGCCAGCAACGCCTCCTCCAGGGTGGGTATCGCGCGGCGGGTCTTGATGCCGTTGCCGCTGCGCAGGCGCAACTGCTTGATTTGCGCGAGCGTGTAGTCGGCTATGCGCCCTTTGCCAGTGGACGTGCGGTTGAGGGTGGCGTCGTGCATCAAGATGAACTTGCCGTCGGCGGTGCGGTGGATGTCTATCTCCACCATGTCCACGCCCATGCGTATGGCGTTTTCGATGCCCTGGATGGAATTCTCGGGCGCACCACGCCAATCGGCACGGTGAGCAATCACAAACACGTAGTTGGATTTCGGATTGTGTAGGCAACTGAGCAGCGAGTCGACATGGTTAGCGGCTCGCGAGGCGAGTGCCACTAACAACAACGCGGCACCCAACATGATTTTCTTGACTGATGTTTTCATCTCTATTAAATTTGGCAGATTAGAAATCAATTCATTCATTTGTCAGTTTAGGCAAATCTGAAAATGAGGTCTATTAACTAAATAACCCAAACCTCAATTTTTTGCAAAAATAGTAACAGTTTCTAAAAACAGACAAAGATTGTGGGTTAAACAATCTTAATGAAAACGTTTTTATTTCGTTTAGTAACAACTTTGTAATATTTGACCGACAAACACGAAAGAAGCCTTGGCTCGTTTGAGTCAAGGCTTCTTTAGTATCGCTCAATGGCTACTCTAATGCAAGCAGCCCATTGCGCTATCAGTTGTTGGCGTTGTCGTCATCGTCGTCCCAAGCTCCATAGCCCCAATCGCCATGCTTTTTTGCGCCCCAAGGGGTTTCAGTTGGCAGGTCGCCGCCCGATGGAATCTGACCGTTATAGTTGCCGTTCTTATCATAGGTTGAACCTGTGAGCATCTCCGAACTCAATATTTCATCGCCAAGGTCGAGTTTCACCACCTTGGCGGTTGGCTTACCGTATTTTCTGTTCATCTTTTTGTCTCCTTTTGTTTAGAATAGTGTCGTGGCAGACCCATATTGGATTACTTCACGACATATTTCTTGCCGTTCACGATATACACGCCTTTTGGCAGGTCGCTCAGCGAGCCATTGGCGTTGACCAACTGTCCGTTGATGTTGTAGACGTTCTTGCCTTGCTTCGTGGCGGTGTTGTCGCCAAAGAGCTGGTCGATACCTGTCGTGCTGCTTACCGTCTCGCCGTCCACCGTGACGCTTATCTTGGCTGGGGTCTCTTCCGTGAACGAGAAATAACCTCTCATGCCGTTCAAGCCATAAGCCCTCACTACGTGGTAAATCTTGCCATTATATATAATGTACTTGTCCACGAGGTCGAGCTTTGCGTTCTCGTCCTTGAAAGTCTTGACCAGCGTGCCATGAAACTCCAAGCCGTCGTGCTCTACCTTGGCACCACCAAACAAGTCGTCCTGGTTGCCCATATACTTCGTGTCCACGGCATTGGTGATAAACGTGGTGGCGTATGGCGCGGTGCAACTCACGGTGATAGGCTGGTTGTCCTTGCCCTGATAAGTCACCTCCATTTTGGTCAACTTGCCGTCGTTGTCGCGGCCGCCATCACCCTCGGCGCGTGTAGGCTTGATGACGTAAGGCACGTTGGCCTCAATCACCACCTCGTCCTTGTCGGTGTTCTCATCCTCCACGCGGTCGAAACGTATGTGGCCGGCGCTGTAACTGGTGAAGCGCGCTATCTGGGTGTTGTTGCCGAAGAGGTCACGACACTGCCCCATGGTGAGGCTCACCGGCAACACGATGGTGTTCCACATGTCGGCATTCATCTTGCGGTGCAGGTAGAGCATGGCTCCCTTGAAGCCATTGTATTTCGAGTTGGCGTTGGTGATGTAGTCGAGGTTGTCCTTGGTCTCGTCGAGCACCAGTTGCGGATTGTCGTTGCCACAGAAGGCAAGCTGGAAATCGTCGAATGCCGTCCAGGAGTTAGCGCCACGGAACTCTATGCCCATGTCGAGCGTGGAGCCTTCCTTGGCGTAGATGTAGAGAGTGTTGGAATACTGATGCTTGCGAAACATCTTGCCGGCCTCGGTGAGGTCGGTTGGCGCGGTACCCTCACCGTCGAAGTTGTTCACGTCGGCCAATCCCTTGTTCACGGCATTGCC
>DJQL01000113.1 GCA_002437565.1 Prevotella sp. UBA6387 | reverse complement strand
TTCTTCTGCGTGCAAGAAGTGATGGTCAACGCAGCCACGAACAACGCGGCAAGCTTGAATAGATGATTTATCTTCATGTTAGTTTTCTTTGTTTTCTATTTTTATTAAAACACATTCTCTCGCTTCCACAGCAGCAGGTGGGCATCAAGAAGCTCTTGGTTTATCTTCACGGCCAACGCGTCGCGCTTATCGAAGAAGTCGTAGAACATTGGCAAAGTGTCGTCGGGCACCACACTACGGAGGTTGTTCCTGCCGAAGCCATGCGTGCCCTTCGTGGTCTTCGTCTTGGTGATGCGGTGGTCGTCGGTCTTGTCGAGCGTCTTGAAAGCGTTGACATCCTTGCCCATTATGGCGTTTGCTATGTCGTAGAAGCTGTCGTTCCAGTCACGGTCGGCATAGCGCCCGGAGCGATGGTAATAGAGAAATACCCGCAACGCGGCATCATACAGTGCTTTAGCCTCGGCAGAATAAGAGAACTGCGCCATGAACTCACGGAAGTCGAATCGCCTTTCAGTGTTTTCTCCGAAGACGCTCACTTCGCGTTCAGGGAAAAGCACATTGAGGTCGTTGACACCACATCCCAACTCTTCGTGGGTGAATGGCATGATATAGTTATTCACGCGATTGCCTCCCTCGTCGGTCATCTTGTTGGAAAAAAGCATCCCCTTGTAAAACTGCGAGAACATGATGGCATCCGTGAAGAGTTCCTCTGGTATCTCATCGACCAAACCGCGATAGACAAGATAATTCCACTCAAAATACTTATGATGAGTATTGAAATTCAATCCCTTGGAGAGCAGGCACCACTTCAAGTTCCCGGTCGTGATTTTGCTTGTTTTTTCCTTACCACCATTACTGACTTTCAGCACACTATTGAGATAACTATATTGTCCCAAGACCATCCCATCCATGTGCGCCTTGATTTCCTTTTCTATCTCTTTTATCAAGTCTGGTCGCCTGTTGTCGTAAGTGTATGTCCTGACAAACTTAAGCCTTGCCGCCTTTTTATCCAATTCATAACGGTCAGCGGTGACAGTATCTCCGGTTATATCCCTACCCTCGCCCTTGTCGAAAATCACGAGCGAGATTGGCCATTCCGACAACTTGAACGTTTCCTTGGCGTTGGAGAACACGTGCTCCTGGACATGATACCCACTTTTGACAAAACTTTCAACCGTTGGACGAAGAAAGAACTCCGTCTTGCAATAATATACGACTACATCGGGGCGCATTCCCAACACCTTGTTGAAAAACTCTATCGCCAAATCATATTTATGCCCTACCTTACGCGTGTAGGGTGGGTTCATGATGACCATCAACTTGCGACCCTCCTCTTGGGCTATCTCGTTGATCGTGGAATTTCGGCCACGATATTTCCAGCGCGGTTGGTGGTTGTCCTTGAGATAGTTGAATTGCACGGCGTTGTCGAAACCCTTGATGCGACAAATGTCCACGTCGGTGCGCTCAAGGGTTGAGAGATAGCAATGCTGCTTGTATTCCTTGCCAAACTGGTTCTCAAGGTTCCCAACTCCAGCACAAGGATCGCATACAATGAATTCGTCCATATTGTAGTGCCGGGCCAGCAACTCGTTTTGTAAACTGACAAAGCACGATGGCGTGTACTCGCCGCCCGTGTCGCGGCGATACTTGTCGGTGTAGAGCTCCGCGCTATGCTCAAGTATCTGCTCATACTCATGCAACTCAGGCGGACGGTGATACCTGCGCCAAAACTGCTCATAGCCTTCCTTGTCGCTGACTGCGTGAATGATGTAGTTGTCCCAAACTATGCGCACCCTGCGGCAACACTTCTCCAACTCGTACTTGCCGAGATTGGTGCCCTCGTGCATAAACCATTGCGCGTTTTCAGAGGCATTGCCGAAAAGCGTTGGCGCGACATCGCGGCTGCCGTCTTTGGATTCCGCGTCAGCCATGCCGTCTTTCACGACCTCCTCATATTTCGTGCCGTTGAGGATGTCCACGAGAAAGAGGTTGATAAGCTCTTGCTCGTCTTTCTCCTCACGCTCAAAATGGATGGTGTTCTTCCACTCGTTATAAACCACGCTGAAATTCCTCGACGTGATTTGTATCTCCGTGCCGCGCCCATTGCGCAGGCTTTTGTAGAGCTCGCGTATGTCGTCATCGCGATAAACCGTCACACGCCCACGCACGCGGTCGTCGATCCGGTCAACGGCATCGACGGAAGGGTCACTCGGAGTCTCGGATGCCCAGTTGATGTCGTTGTTGTACATCACCGAATTGTCAGAGCAGTCGATAATCTCCAACACGTCATGACCCTCGGCATCCATGAACGCCAAGCCCATCTTGTCGAGGATATGCTCTTGCTTCTTGTTCGTCAAGATGGCTTGGGCAAGCGCCCGACGGTGCTGCGACTCGCCGCCAATCCGGTACTTGAATTCTATATACAACAGCTTCTCGCCGCGCAGCCCTTTTAGCAACACGTCAACATGGTTAAGAACTTCCTGTTCCCAAGTGCTCTTGCCAAAATATTTATCACAGAAATCCTTCTGGTATTTCTTTTCCTCAATATTCATCCGGAATATTCTTTCGAGTCAAGGCGCGCAGTGCCTTTACTTGGCAAAGTTAATATAAAATATTCGTTGTTTCAACCATTTTGCATGGAAATAGTTTCGTTTTAGACAAAAAAACAAAAATATTCAAGGGTTTCTTTCCGCAACATATTAATAATGTGTACCTTTGTGGCGATTTAAGAAGTATCAATGCGTGATGGCATCGATACGTTAGATGTTAGTCAAAACAATAAGTTTTTTTTAGATTTTTAGATGAACGTTATTACAAAGACCGTCCAGTTGCCAGATGGAAGGACCATCTCAATTGAGACCGGAAAGGTTGCCAAGCAAGCCGATGGCGCTGTCGTTCTCCGCATGAACAACACCGTGCTCCTTGCTACCGTCACCGCAGCCAAAGAAGCAGTTCCTGGCACAGACTTCATGCCAGTGACAGTAGATTATCGCGAGAAGTATTACGCAACCGGGCGCTTCCCCGGCGGCTTTACCAAACGCGAGGGTAAGGCCACAGATGAAGAAATCCTTATTTCACGCCTTGTAGACCGTGCGCTAAGACCTTTATTCCCTTCTGATTTCCATTGCGAGGTATTCGTGCAGATTTGGCTTCTCTCTTCCGACGGGAAGGACCAGCCTGACGCTCTCGCCGGCTTCGCGGCTTCAGCAGCCATGGCTTGCTCAACGATACCTTTCGAGCACACAATATCAGAGTGCCGCGTTGCCCGCATCAACGGCGAGTATGTCATCGACCCGACATTCGAGCAGATGAAGGACGCTGACCTCGACATCATGGTCGGCTGCACCAAGGACAACCTCATGATGGTTGAGGGCGAGATGAGCGAAGTGCAGGAGCACGACCTCGTGGAGGCTCTCAAGGCAGCGCAGAAGGCCATCGTGCCTATGTGCGAGTTGCAAGACGAGCTCGCCAAGGAGCTCGGCACCGACGTGAAGCGCGAATACAACGACGAGGTGAACGACGAGGACTTGCGCAAGCAAATCCACGACGAGCTCTACCAGCCCGCCTACGACACCATACACAAGACCCTGCCGAAACAGGAGCGCAACGACGCATTCGACAAGATTCTTGCCGATTTCATCGAGAAATACGACGCAGATCACACAGGCCTCTCCGAGGAAGACCTCGAGGAGAAGCATGCAGAGGCTGGCCGCTATTGGAACGACGTGCTGCGCGACGCCATGCGCCGCTGCGTGCTCGACGAGGGCCTACGCATGGATGGCCGCAAGACCGACGAGGTGCGTCCTATCTGGTGCGAGGTCAACACTCTGCCAATGCCTCACGGAAGCGCAATCTTCCAGCGTGGCGAGACGATGTCGCTGGCCACTGTCACTCTCGGCACGAAACTCGACGAGAAGATGGTGGACGGCGTGGTGACACAGGGCTATCAGCGCTTCTTGCTCCACTACAACTTCCCACCGTTCTCCACCGGAGAGGCAAAGAGCCAGCGCGGACCAGGCCGCCGCGAGATAGGTCACGGCCACTTGGCATGGCGCGCCCTCAAGGGACAGATTCCCGCAAACTATCCTTACACCGTGC
>DJQL01000099.1:13980-16737 GCA_002437565.1 Prevotella sp. UBA6387 | reverse complement strand
TTTATTTGAAAAGGTCTTCCATAGTGATGACGCTTTGCACTCGCCCTGAATATTCATTAAACTTCAGACCGTATGTGGTGACGAGGGTTAAGTGTAGGGAACTCTTGCATTTGGTTTCTTCCTTGAAAACACTGAGCTTGTGTCTGAGGGTTTTATCATAAGCACTGTTTATGGAAAAGTCATCATCGCAGAATTTCATCTCACAGATGTTGATGATATGATCAGCACGACTGATAACCATGTCGATTTGCGCCCCGTCTTTCTCTTTTCGACTTTGCCAAGGACAAGCTTCTGTTTGCACTCCACTAATGCCAAGGGCTTGTTTGATTTGGTACAGGTGGTAGAAACAAAGTGACTCAAAGGTGAACCCACGCCATGCCGTCAATGCTGGCGTGAGCAAATTGTCTTGCCAGAACCGTGGATTAGTGGTCTTCTTGCCATCAATAAAAGAAAGGTAGAACTTGGTATAGAAGTCGGTGAGACGATAATAAACTTCCCTTTTAGGATAACCATACTTCACATAGGATGTAATGAAGTCGCTCACTTCAAGGGCTTTCAAGGTCGCGGACAATCCTCCTCCGCTGGGTAGCCTCATCGCTTCCAAGATTTCCTTTCTCGTGTATCCCTGTCGCTTCCTTGCCAAAAGCCTAACTATCTTCTTGCAGTCATCAGCATTGGTGAATAATGAAGAATACAGACGGTCAAACTCTAAACTCAGCTTGGCGTTTGGTTCAAAGAAAAGACGGTCAATGTTTTGGGCAAGGCTTTTTCCTTTTTGGAGCATGGATATATAATAAGGTATGCCACCTGTAGCCATGTAACACTGTATTTGGTCTATCTTGGACATTACAATATTGTTTGCCTTGTAAAAGCTTTCGCATTCACCAAGCGTAAAGGGACGCAATTTGATCTCGTCGGTAGTGCGATCATATAAGCCTCCCTTGTTGTTGAGGAGTTTATCCGAAATCCAAGAGGTTGCAGACCCACAAACAATGAGCATAAGGTTCGCTCTTCCTGCTCCCCAGCCATTCCAAAAATGTTCCAAAGCAGTGATAAAGCCAGAGCGTGGCGTATCTAACCAAGGCAGTTCGTCAATAAAGACAACTTGGCGTTTTGACCTATCCTGCTTTTCCAGCAATGTGATAAGCATGTCAAATGCGTCAAGCCAATTTGTGGGACAGCTTTTGTTTGTACTACCATAACGAATGAGACTGTTATTGAAATTGCTGAGTTGTTGCTCCAACAACTTTTCGCCACTAAGTTCGTATGGCGACAGTCCTGTATGGTAAAAGTTGAATTTGTCACTGAACAACTCTCTTACGAGGAAAGTCTTTCCGACTCGTCTTCTACCATATACTACTACAAAAACCGGCTTGTTTGATTTATATAGAGCAGTTAGTTCCTTGATTTCCTGCTCTCTCCCTATAATTTCCTGTGCCATACGACGCTACTATTTTGCCGCAAAGATATAAAAAATACAGTTTCGGGCAAAATAAGCGAGCCTTATTTTGCCCGAAATGTACCAAAATATACGTTTCGGGCAAAATAAGACATAGAGTGGATTATATGTTATCAGAACCATACATCTTGATTTTATCCCTTAGAAATTGCTTGAGACCATCGTCTTCAAGCACCTCTATATGGTCGTAGAGGCCAAGTATGAAACGAGACACGCCTTCATAGTTGGCCACGTCGGTCTCGAAAAGCCAATGGGTATCATCATCGGGACGAAGCGAAAATATGGAATGTGGATATTCCTCTTGCATGAAATTATAAGAAGACACGTCGAGGCGCAAGACTACATGATGGCGCACCTCACCACTATACATGAACATGTCGGTGAAAGCGTTCTTGTGCTTGCTTGCGTTTTCCCACTCCCTATCAAGAATCTCCACGATGCTGATCCTCGAAATCTTAAACGTCTTGTTGATGCCAGACTCCATCTCATAAGCCCTGACATCTGTGTTCTCGCCAAGAAACATGAACGGCTCCACAAGGCGATCTCTCACCGTCAGGCTGTTTGACGAGGCGTAATTGTGCAACACCACGCACTTGCGGTCTTTAATGGCACTCTGAAGCAGCAAGTAGTTGGTATAAGGGCCATAATTCCTTTCACGGCCCCCGAGACCGTCGAAATGGTAAAAACGCTTGAACTTCAACCTTATGCTGGCTGCCATGGCGTTGTCCAACTCCTTGCCCAAAAGCATCCTGTACAAGTAAAAAGCTTGGTCCACATTGAGGTTAATAGAGTCGTTGATGTCACGAAAGAACGGAGAAGTGGCATCAAGGTTGTAGCCTAACTTGTTGTGGTTGACAAAGAAGCCATAGGCCGACAACGCCTTTATGACATAATAGGCATTGCGAAGGCTTGTGCCAAGAATTTTGGCTATGTCAGGAGCCGACAAGATCTTGTCGCCGGAAATCGCGCGAATGACATCAAGCCAACGGAAAAACGACTTGGCACTATCATTGTTTTCTTTTGGCATGCTTACTCGAATTTCAGTTCAAGCTGACGGTCACCATAGAGATTGTAACTCTTGCGGTGATACTTCGTTATGCCATGTTCGACTATCGCCGCGCGATGCTCTTTTGTGGGATAGCCCTTGTTCTTGCGCCAATGATAAGCCGGGAACTCTTCATCGAGACGGCACATGTATTCGTCGCGATAGGTCTTGGCCAATATGGATGCAGCAGCTATGGCCTGATATTTGGCATCGCCATGAACAATGCAGGTGTAGGGAAGTGAAGAGTGAAGAG
>DJQL01000099.1:7477-13909 GCA_002437565.1 Prevotella sp. UBA6387 | reverse complement strand
GTGGAAAGTGAAGAGTGAAGAGCGGAGAGTGAAGAATCCGGTTGAGACGAACGTGGAATCCTTGGTATAGGGTCGAACCTGTTGCCATCGATGATGAGAGCCTGTGGCCTCACGCTCAACGCGGCAATGGCACGATGCATGGCCAGGAAAGAGGCATGGAGAATGTTTATCTCGTCAATCTCTTCTGGGGTAACAATGCCGACCGCCCAAGCCACGGCATCGCGCTGAATCTGATCACGCAAGGCCATTCTGCGTTTCTCTGTCAACTTCTTAGAGTCGTTGAGCTCTGCATTGTCGTAGCCATCGGGAAGAATCACCGCGGCCGCATAGACGCTGCCGGCCAGACAGCCACGGCCGGCCTCATCACAACCGGCCTCTATAAGACCTTTATAAAAATGTGGCGACAGTTTTCCCATGACATATAGACATTGCAACGATGAAAGACAGAACCCATATTCAGAACATCTTGCTGACACGCTCTATGCCGTTGGCGAGAGCGTCTATCTCCCCCTTTGTGTTGTAAATGGCGAAGGAAGCACGGACGGTGCCAAGCACGCCAAGCCTATCCATGAGCGGTTGGGCGCAATGGTGGCCCGTGCGCACGGCTATGCCAAGCTGATCGAGAAGGGTACCCATGTCCATGTGGTGTATGTGACCCACGTTGAAGCTCACCACCGCGTCGTGGGCATGGCACTTGTCGTGAGGGCCATATATATGCATGCCGTCTATGGCTGAAAGACGCTCAATGGCATAGGTGGTAAGCTCGCGCTCATGGCGCTCTATGTTGTCCATGCCAAGACGCTCCATATAGTCTATGGCAACGGCAAGTCCGTGGGATGCAATATAGTCGGGTGTGCCGGCCTCAAACTTCAATGGCGGTTTCTCGAAGGTGGTCTTGTCGAAACTCACGTGGTCTATCATCTCGCCACCACCTTGGTATGGCGGCAGACGATCAAGCCACTCTTCCTTGCCATAGAGCACTCCTATCCCCGTGGGGCCATACATCTTGTGACCGCTGCAAACATAGAAATCGCAATCAAGCTTTCGGACATCTACTTTTATATGAGGAGCACTTTGCGCTCCGTCAACTACACAAGGCACGCTATGGTCGTGGGCTATCTTGACAATATCCTCCACGGGGTTCACCGTGCCAAGGACATTGCTGACATGTGCCACGCTCACTATCTTGGTCTTCTCGTTGAAAAGGGCCTTGTATGCCTCAATGTCAAGAATGCCATCGTCGCTCATAGGGATGACGCGCAGCCTTATGCCCTTTCGCCTTGCCGCCAACTGCCAAGGCACAATGTTGGAGTGGTGCTCCATGACAGACACTATTACCTCGTCGCCAGGTTTCATCATGGCTTCGGTAAACGTGGAGGCAATGAGGTTTAGCCCCTCGGTGGTGCCACGAGTGAACACTATCTCCGACGTGCTCTCAGCGTTGAGGAAACGCCTCACAGTCTCACGCGCCTGCTCGTGCAGCTCGGTGGCCTGCACGCTGAGGTAGTGGACACCACGATGCACGTTGGCATTCTCATTGAGGTACTCGTCGCGCATGGCATCGAGCACGCACAATGGCTTCTGCGTCGTGGCAGCGTTGTCGAGATAAACCAACGGCTTGCCATGAACCGTGCGACTCAATATCGGGAAATCCTCCCGCACCTTTTCTATGTCGTACATCATTATGCCTTTCTTTATAACAGGATTAAACCATTACTTACAAATCTTGCAATTGGAACACTTGCCAAGTTCTCCACGGAAACGCATCTCTACCAACTGGTGCAGACGATCTCGCAATGGCTCAAGCTTGATCTGGTCTATCACCTCGCCTATGAAGGCGAACTCCAGCAAGAGCTTTGCCTCATGCTCGTCGATGCCGCGCTGCTGCATGTAGAACATGGCCGCGTCGTTGAGCTGGCCAACCGATGACCCATGCGAGCATTTCACGTCATCAGCGTAAATCTCAAGCATGGGCTGTGTGTACATCCGCGCGCGCTTTGTCATTACGAGGTTCTGGTTGCGCTCGTCGGATGTTGTCTTCTGGGAGTCGTGACGCACGAGCACACGACCGGCGAAAGCACCTACGGCATCACCGTCCAAAACATACTTGTACAGCTCGTGAGAATCGCAATGGCCCACCTGATGGTCTATCAAGGTGTTGTTGTCCACGTGCTGGCTCTTGTCGGCTATCACGCAGCCATTGCACCAACACTCAGCCCCCTCGCCCTTGAACGTGAGGTCGAGGCGGTTGCGGGTAATGCCGTTTCGCAAGGTTATGACATTGTGGTTGACACGGCTGTTGGCTTGCTGCTCTATATAGACATTGCTCACGCGAGTGTTCTTGTCGTGAGTCTCCTCAAGGCAGTAAAGGTCGAGACTCGCGTTCTCGCCAACGTATGCCTCAATCACTTGCGTGCCAAGGAAGTTGAGGTCGTCGGCTGAGTCGTCGCAGAAAAGCAACTTTGCTTCAGAGCCTTCGTCCATGACGATGAGCACGCGGCGGTTGACCATGAGGTCTACGTCGGAACGCAGGATGTTGACCACCTGTATGGCGCGGTCGGAGCTTACGTTCTTGCCCACATGGATGAACAGTCCGTCCTCGGCAAGCATGGTGTTGAGGGCGGTGACGGCATCCTCCGATGTCTTGGCAATCTTGCCATAATATTTCGCTATCAGGTCAGGCTGCTCGTCAGCAGCGTCTTTAAGGCTCATCACCTCCACGCCATCTGGCAAACTGGCCTTGGGCAACGCCTTCTTGTAGAAGCTGTCGTTGACAACGAAATAGAGCGACGTGGAAAGATTGGGCACGTCGCAACTGAAAACGCTGTATGGATTAACAGGGAACTCCACACGGTTGACGTTCACCCCATAGTTTGGCGCGAAGAGTTTGTCTATGTTGGTGTACTTGTATCGCTCTACCTTTCGCGATGGGAAGCCCTGACGCTTGAAATCTTCAAAGGCCGTGTCGCGCACGGCGTTCATCACGGCAGAGGAATGGGCATTGAGCATATCCCTTGACTGGGAATAAAGCTCTATGTATTGTTTTTCACTACTCATGTTGCTTTCCTCACTTTCCGTATTTCTCGTCGGCCTCTTCCTTTATCCAGTCGTAGCCGCGCTGCTCTATCTCCTTGGCAAGCTCTGGGCCTTCAGTCCTCACTATGCGGCCATTGTATAGCACGTGAACCACCTGTGGCTTTATCATGTCGAGCAGGCGCTCATAGTGGGTTATGACTATAATAGACTTTTCTGGCGTGAAGAGCTTGTTGACGCCCTCGGCCACTATGCGCATGGCATCCACGTCGAGGCCGGAGTCGGTCTCATCGAGGATGGCGAGCTTGGGTTCGAGCATGGCCATCTGGAATATCTCGTTGCGCTTTTTCTCTCCACCAGAGAAGCCCTCGTTGACAGAACGACGTGAGAGCTTGGGATCGAGCTCGACAAGCTCACGCTTCTCCTTCATCAGTTTCATGAAGTCGGCGGCCTTGAGAGGCTCCAAGCCCTGGTATTCGCGCTTGGCGTTTACGGCGGCCTTCATGAAGTTGACCATCGACACGCCTGGTATCTCCACTGGATACTGGAACGAGAGGAACAAGCCCTCGCGTGCCCTGTCCTCAGGCTTCATCTCCAACAGGTTCTTGCCATTGAAGATGGCCTCGCCCTCGGTGACAGTGTAAAGTGGATTGCCCGTGAGCACTGCGCTAAGGGTTGACTTGCCAGAACCATTTGGTCCCATGATTGCGTGTATCTCACCATCCTTGATGGTAAGGTTGATACCTTTCAATATTTCTTTGCCCGCTATGGTAGCGTGCAGATTCTTTACCTCTAACATAATATTTTTGCCAATTTTATATCGAAAAATGTGTCCTTATCCCACCGTTCCCTCAAGCGATACGCTCAGGAGTTTTTGCGCCTCGACCGCGAACTCCATGGGCAACTTGTTGAGCACGTCCTTGGCATAACCGTTTACTATCAGGCCGACGGCATCCTCGGTTGGTATGCCCCGCTGGTTGCAATAGAAGAGCTGTTCCTCTGAGATTTTCGAGGTAGTGGCCTCATGCTCCACCACCGCCGTGTCGTTATGTATGTCCATATATGGGAAGGTGTGAGCACCGCAATTGCTGCCCAAGAGCAAGGAATCGCACGAGCTGTAGTTGCGGGCGTTGTCGGCATTAGACGTGGCACGCACCAAGCCGCGATATGAGTTTTGGCTATGTCCCGCGGAGATGCCCTTGGAGATGATGGTGCTCTTGGTGTTCTTGCCCATGTGGATCATCTTGGTGCCGGTGTCGGCTTCCTGATAGTTGTTGGTCACGGCCACGCTGTAGAACTCAGCCTGTGAGTTGTCGCCACGCAACACGCAAGAAGGGTATTTCCAGGTGATGGCAGAGCCAGTCTCCACCTGCGTCCAGCTCAACTTTGAGTTGACACCACGCAAGTCGCCTCGCTTGGTCACGAGGTTCAGCACGCCACCCTTGCCGTGCTCATCGCCAGGGTACCAGTTTTGCACGGTGGAATACTTCACCTCCGCGTTGTCCTTGACGATAATCTCCACGATGGCGGCATGGAGCTGGTTCTCGTCGCGCATCGGCGCGGTGCAACCTTCAAGATAAGACACGTAAGCGTCATCATCGGCTATTATCAGCGTGCGCTCAAACTGACCCGTGTTGCGGGCATTGATACGGAAGTAGCTGCTCAGTTCCATTGGGCAACGCACGCCCTTTGGTATATACACAAATGATCCATCGCTGAACACGCAACTGTTCAGTGCCGCGAAGAAATTGTCGCGATAGGGCACTACGGTGCCAAGATATTCGCGCACCAAGTCGGGATGCTCCTTGATGGCCTCGCCGATGCTGCAGAAGATTACACCCTTCTCACGGAGCTTGTCCTTGAAAGTGGTCTTCACCGACACGGAGTCCATGATGGCGTCCACAGCAGTGCCGCTCAGCGCCAAGCGCTCCTCCAAGGGTATGCCGAGCTTGTCGAAAGTCTTCTCCAGCTCTGGGTCTATCTCCTTGTTCTTTGGCTTCTTGGCCAAAGGGTCGGCATAATATGAAATCGCTTGATAGTCGATGGGTGGCACGTGTACGTGTCCCCACGTTGGTTGCTTGAGCGTTTTCCAATAGCGAAACGCCTTGAGGCGGAAGTCGAGCATCCATTCCGGCTCGCCTTTCTTCTTTGAAATAAGGCGCACAACATCCTCGTTGAGACCCTTAGGTATGATGTCGGTATGCACGTCGGTGGTGAATCCGTACTCGTATTTCTGCTCGGCCACTTGGCGCACAAAGGCATTTTCCTTTTCTTTATTATCCATTTTTATGTTTTGCTAAAGATAGTATGCACCCAAATCAAGATGGCGTGCACCATTGACAAGAGGACGCAATAAACCCACTTGTTTTAAGATGCAAATTTACGAATAATGCGGTTGTTTACCGAAAATTTAACGCTTTTTTTTAGCGGCATATTGACTATAAGTTTCTGACGGAAAAACATTCAAGTATAAAAAACAAATAATCCGCCATGCCTTGCCTGCACGCAAAGCATAGCGGATTACCATATATATAATGTGTGGATTTACAGTTTCTGCTCCACCTCAATCTCGGTGAACGTCTCGATGATATCACCCACCTGAATGTCGTTGTAGTTGACGAGCGAGATACCGCACTCCAAGCCTGTCACGACCTCCTTTACGTCGTCCTTGTAACGCTTCAAGGCAGCGATAGGAGCGGTGTGAACCACGATTCCGTCGCGCACCACATGCGCCTTGTCCTTTGAGTGAACCTTTCCCTCGGTGACAAGACCACCGGCAATGGTGCCCACCTTGGAAATCTTGAACACCTGCTTCACCTCAACCTCGGCGGTGACGACCTCTTTCTTAACCTTATCGAGCATGCCGACCATGGCAGCCTTGATGTCGTCGATGGCATCGTAGATGATAGAATAGGTGTTTATCTCCACACCCTCGCGGTCGGCGAGCTTGCGCGCGTCAGCCGAAGGACGCACCTGGAAGCCCACTATCACGGCATCGGAAGCCGAGGCGAGCATCACGTCGTTCTCTGATATCTGACCCACGGCCTTGCTGATGACGTTGACCTGCACCTTCTCGGTAGAGAGCTTGAGGAACGAGTCGGACAAAGCCTCGATAGAACCGTCGGTATCACCCTTGACGATAATGTTAAGCTCATGGAACTCACCGCGTGCGATACGGTGCGAGATGTCACCGAGCGTAAGACGCTTCTGCGTGCGCAAGCCTTGCTCACGCTGCAATTGTTCACGCTTGTTGGCAATCTCGCGAGCCTCTTGCTCCGTGTCTATCACATGGAACTGGTCGCCAGCAGTAGGAGCACCATTAAGGCCAAGCACTATCGTTGGTTCTGCCGGTTTCACGTTATCGATACGCTGGTTGCGCTCATTGAACAAGGCCTTGAC
>DJQL01000099.1:969-7406 GCA_002437565.1 Prevotella sp. UBA6387 | reverse complement strand
GTCGACACGTAGCCACGTCCCTTGTCGAGTGAAGACTCGATGACGGTACCCGTGGCCTTGCGGTTGGGGTTGGCCTTTAGGTCGAGCATGTCGGCCTCCAAGAGTACTTTCTCCATAAGGTCATCCACGCCAATGCCTTTCTTGGCACTGATTTCCTGACACTGGTACTTACCGCCCCATTCCTCCACGAGGAGGTTCATGTTGGCAAGATCCTCACGTATCCTGTCGGCGTTGGCTCCTGGCTTGTCTATCTTGTTGATTGCAAACACCATTGGCACGCCAGCTGCCTGACAGTGGGCTATGGCCTCCTTGGTGGTAGGCATCACGGAATCGTCGGCGGCGATGATTATGATGGCGATATCAGTGACTTGGGCACCACGGGCACGCATGGCGGTGAAAGCCTCGTGTCCAGGAGTGTCAAGGAATGTCACCTTGCGGCCATTCTTCAAAGTCACGCTGTAAGCTCCAATGTGCTGTGTGATACCACCAGCCTCACCAGCGATGACGTTGGTGTTGCGGATATGGTCAAGCAGCGATGTCTTACCATGGTCAACGTGACCCATGACTGTAACAATCGGGGCGCGGGGCACAAGTTCGCTTTCGTCGTCTTTCTCCTCGCTGACGGCCTCTTGCACATCTGCGCTGACATATTCCGTCTTGAAACCAAACTCCTCGGCCACCATGTTGATGGTCTCAGCATCGAGGCGCTGGTTGATGGATGCCATGATGCCAATACTCATCAGCGTGGAGATGACCTGCGTCACGGAGATGTTCATCATCGTGGCGAGCTCCGACACAGTGACAAACTCGGTGAGCTTCAACACTTTGCTTTCCTTCTTCTCAGCGCGTGCCTCAGCGTCGAGTTTCTCTTGCACGGCCTCACGCTTCTCCTTACGATACTTGGCACCTTTCTTGTTTTGGCTCTTGCTTGTCAAGCGTGCCAACGTCTCCTTTACCTGGCGTGCCACATCCTCGTCGTTGACCTCTGCTGGCTTGTTGTCGCGGTTACGGTTCTTCTTTTTCTTGCCGTTGCCGTTCTTGTTTCCCGTCTGCTGGTTGGCGGCGGCGTTGATGTCCACCTTGTTGTTATTGATGCGCTCGCGTTTGCCACGGTTGTTGGCGTTGGCGTTGTTGTTGCCACCGTTCTGCTGACGTTGCCGCTCACGCTGCCTCTCCGCACGCGACTTCTTCTTTGGCCTTGTGCTTGAGTTGATGGCGCTCAGGTCTATCTTTCCGAGCACAGTCACCTTTGGCGTGTCGTCTATACGAGTCTCCGTCTTCGTGCGGAATATTTCCGTTCCTTTCTTGGTGTCCTTTGAAGGCTGTGTCACTTCTGCCACCTTCACCGCATTTGGTTTCTGGATTACCTGATGCTGCTTCGGCATTGGCTTCTTGTCAACAGTCTTGTCCTCCTTTGGGCGCGAAGCTTGAGCCGTGGGCTGCGCAGACTTGGCCTGTTGAGTTGGCTGTGGCGTGGCAGGCTTCTTTGCCTCAACCGGCTTGGTGTCACCACTCTTGGGTGTGGCTTCCACCTTCATTGGCTCGGCTTTTGGGGCTTCCGCCTTTGGTGCCTCGGCCTTTACTTCTGGTTTTTCAGCTGCCACCGCTTTCTTCACTGTGGCCACCTCTTCCTTCTGACTGACGGCAGCAGTCTCAGGCTTGTTGGATTTCTTCTCAGGAGATGCATCAGACTTGATTTCCACAGGGCGTTTTCCCACGCTGTCGAGGTCTATCTTCCCCAGCGGCGTGTATTTCTGGTGTCCGCCCAATTCCAGGCCACTGTCAACGCGGCGCTTGGAGTTGTCTCTGTCTTTCTTCTTCTCCGGCTTCTTGAAAAGTTGCTCTGCCTTCTCCTTGACAGCAGCATCCCTCTTGAATGCCTCAACGAGAGCAGCATATTGCTTGTCGTTGAGCTTGAAGTTGAGGTCGTCCTTGACCTCCCCAAGCACTTCTGCTCTCTTTTGCAGGAAGCCAACTGCCGTTTGGCGTCCTATGTTCAGTTCACGTAATGCTTTGTTTAATCTGATGCTCATATAAAATACTTACCTTCTTTATTCAAATTCCTTTTTCAACACTTCCAACACATGATCCACGGTCTCTTCCTCAAGGTCAGCTTTCTCCACCAGCATCTCACGAGGGGCGTTGAGCACCTCACGCGCCGTCTGCAAGCCAATGCCCTTGATGGCATCTATGATCCACTGGTCAATCTCATCATTGAACTGATCGAGATACACGTCGTCCACTTGGCCTTCCTCATCGTTGTCGGTGACGACACGGAACACGTCGATGGTATATTCTGTCAACATCGAGGCGAGCTTGATATTCATTCCGCTGCGCCCGATGGCAAGGCTCACCTGGTCTGGCTGCAAGTAGACGCTTGCCTTATGCTCTTCTTCGTCGAGCTTTATCTCTGTCACCTGGGCCGGGCTCAGGGCACGCTGTATGAAGAGCTTGGTGTTGGCCGACCAGTTCACGACATCTATATTCTCGTTGTCGAGCTCTCTCACGATACCATGCACGCGGCTGCCATGCACGCCCACGCAAGCTCCCACCGGGTCGACGCGGTCGTCGTAGCTCTCCACGGCAATCTTGGCGCGCTCACCAGGCATGCGGGCAATCTTCTTGATGGAGATAAGTCCGTCTTGAATCTCTGGCACCTCATTCTCCAACAGACGCTGGAGGAACGTGGGGCTCGTGCGCGAAAGGATGATGCGAGGGTTGTTGTTCTCGTTGTCCACGCGCTCTATGACGCACCTCACGGTCTCGCCCTTGCGATACACGTCGGCAGGTATCTGCTCGCTCTTGGGGAGGTGGAGCTCGTTGTTGTCGTCGTCCACGAGAAGCACCTCACGCTTCCATACCTGGTAAACCTCGGCGGAGATGAGCTTGCCCACGCGGTCTTTATATTTATTGTAGAGGGCATCATGCTCAAGCTCAAGAATCTTGCTGGCAAGGGTCTGGCGAAGGGTAAGGATGGCGCGGCGGCCAAACTTGGCAAAGTCCACGGCTTCCGACACCTCCTCGCCAACCTCATAGTCAGCGTCTATCTTCTGCGCGTCGGCAAGGCAAATTTCCTTGTTCTCGTCTGCTACCTCACCGTTGGCCACGACGATGCGGTTGCGGTAAATCTCAAAGTCGCCCTTGTCGGGGTTCACAATGACGTCAAAGTTCTCGTCGGAACCAAAGATCTTCGCAAGCACATTGCGGAAGCTTTCCTCGAGCACGCTCACGAGAGTCGTGCGGTCTATGTGTTTTGTATCTTGAAACTCGCGGAAAGAACCCATCATGTTCACCTGCCCGTCGTCAATCTTTTTTGCTGGCATAGCTGTATATCTTTTTTATTGTTTTTATTTGAAGTTTATCAAGTATTTGGTATATTTCACCGTATCCATGTTAAAGTCGTGGTCCACGTCCATCATCACGGGACGCTTCTTACCTTCCACCTTAACCTTCTCATTCACGGTGACGGTGAAGTCGCGACCATCCACGCTCTTGAGCACGCCACGGGTCTTCTTGCCGTCGGCATCCAGGACTTCCACAGGTTCGCCAACAAAGATCTCATACTGGCGTGCCACCTTGAAAGGCTGACCAAGACCTGCCGAACCCACCTCGAGCTCATAGTCTTCCTCGTCCCTGTTGAGATGGTCTTCAATATATTGGCTCAACTTGGCGCAATCTTCTATCCAGACTCCATCCGCATGGTCTATCTCAACGGTAATCTTGTCATCGGGGCTGATGTTTAGGTCCACAAGGAAATACTCCGTGTCCTTTAGCCACTCTTCTACTAATGCTTTTACGACGTTCTTGTCTATCATGTATTGAAGTTATAAAAAAATGAGGAACTCGCCTTTGGAGTCCCTCATTCCACTGAACGCTGCAAAGTTACACATTTTTCCGCGTTCAAGCAAATATTAAGACATTCTTTTTTAAATTATCTCCATAGCCACGCCGCCACCTGGGGCGAGATGCACGGTCACCTTGCCGTCGGCTGGCACCGTGATTGTCGTCTTCTCATAATCTTGGGCGAACTTCTCGGCATTGGCCCCGTCCTTGAACACCACGGGCACCTTTCCCGCCACCTTCAGCGGCGAGAGGTCGAGCGTGAGGTCGCGAGATGTCCAGTTGGTCAGCGCGCCCACATACCACTTGTCGCCTACGCGACGAGCCACGGCCACATACTCTTCCACCTCGCTCTTCAGTGCCACGGTCTCATCCCAGACAGTGGGTATTTTAGCGATGAAATCGGTACATTCCGGCTCTTCGTCGTAGTGGGTCGGACTGTCGCAAAGCATGTTCAGGGGCGAGAGGAAGACCACGTATTCGGCAAGCTGATGGCAGCGCGTGCCTTGGCTCATCGGCTCCGAGTTTGACGGGCGATAGGTTGAGCGCGTGCCATTGAGCATGGCGCCTTGGGTATAGTCCATTGGCCCGGCGAAGTTGCGGGCGAAAGGTACCGTGACGTCGTATTGCACCTGGTCGTATTTCTTCATCGTAGACCATTTGTTCTGCTCCTGGCCATTCACGCCCTCAAAATTTATCACGTTAGGCCACGTCCTCGTCAGTCCGGTAGGCGGACAGATGCCGTGGAAGTCGAGCACCTGCTTGTATCTGGCACAGGTCTCGGCGGCCTTGTAGAGGAAGTTCATCACCTGGGCGTCGTTGCGGTTGATGAAGTCGACCTTGTAGCCCTTCACGCCCATGGCGGAATAGGTCTGGCACACTCGCTCCATGTCGCGGTCGAAAGCCTTGTAGCCTGCCCACAAGATTATGCCCACGCCTTTGACCTTGCCATAATCCACGATGCTTTTCAAGTCAATCTCCGGCACCACCTGAAAAAGGTCGGCCTTCTTGTTTACCGCCCATCCCTCGTCGAGGATGACATATTCTATGCCATGCTTGGCGGCGAAGTCGATATAATGTTTATATGTCGCAGTGTTGATGCCCGCCTTGAACGGCACCTTATACAATCCCCAGTCGTTCCACCAGTCCCATGCCACCTTTCCGGGTTTCACCCACGAGGCATCAGCCAGACGCGACGGCGAGGCAAGTCGGAACACCATGTCGTTGTCGAGGATGTCCTTATCTTCTGCCGACACGCTGATTATGCGCCATGGGAACTTCTGGTTGGGCTTCGCCTCGGCGATATAATCCTCTGCCTCGGCAACAAACTGTTCCAGCTCGTTGTGTCCGCCCTGCCTCACAGTCTTTGGGCAAGGCGCGAAGACGGCATCAAGGCTGTTTTCCTTGTTTCCTTTCTTCACGAACATTCCAGGGTAGTTTTCCACATCGCTTTCCGCCACCACTACTTTGACGCCTTTTTCCGCTTTTACGATATATGGCAAGAAGATGAGCTGGCCGTCTCTCAGCTCGGAGAGGCAAGCCAGGGTGTAATTGTTCTCAAACGAGTTGTGCAGTTGCTTCTTCACGTCTCCCTTCTCACGCACGTATGGCACGAGCGTTTCCAAGTCTTTCGGATAGTTCATGTCAGCCTGCTCAGCGACGATTTTCAACGATTTCATCGAGCCTGACACGAATCGATAAGCCAGGCCCTCGTCGTAGGCTCGAAACACGAGCGAGAAGCCGCCGAAGGCGAGCGTCAACTCGTTGCAACAGTCTTTCACCACGGCTCTCTTGTAGTTTTGCGCCTTGATGGTGGCGTTGCGCTTGGCTGTCGTAGCGCCTTTGAGCTTGGAACCAACGCCCCACGTTTCTCCATTTTCGACAGTCATGGAGATTTGCGATGGCGCAATGAGCTGCTGACCATTGTATGTCACTTGGTAGGTGATGGCATCGCCAACCGTTATCGTGGCTTTTAGCCGTCCATTTGGCGATTTCACCGTAAAGTCCTTGGCCACGGCACTAACGCACAGCATGAGCAATAATGCGCAAAGAGATGTTAATCGTTTCACAATTTTCAGGTTTTAAAGTTTTAATGCCACAAAGATAGTCATTGTTTGACAAAAACGGCGAGATATTTAGTATTTTTGCGACATGAATATTACACATCTCAAAAGATTGCATTCAGACAGTTTGAAATGGAGGCATTTGGTGCTGATAGCGTTGCTCGCCATTGTCACAGCCACGAGGCTTAGTCCAGCCTTGGGGACTTTCTACACCACTCACGTTTATCCCGTCATAGGCCGTGTCATCTCGCCAGTCTCGGGCTTCGTGCCATTCGCCATAGGCGACATTTTCATTTTTCTCAGCATTGCGTGGGCAATACTATATCCTGCGATGAAAAGGACGAAAATAGCGGTTTTTTGCGTCGCGGAATACCTGCTTTGGGTCTACGCTTGGTTCTACATGGCCTGGGGTTTGAACTATTCACAGCCAAACATCTATCAAAGGATCAATATGAAGCCTGTTGAAGTAAGCAAGACAAGATTCAAGACTTTCGCTTATCAATATGCTGACAGTCTCAACAAATTGAGTGAAGA
>DJQL01000099.1:0-932 GCA_002437565.1 Prevotella sp. UBA6387 | reverse complement strand
ATGCCGAGTGAAGAGTGAAGAATCAAAATGGTTAAGGGAGAATGGAAATGATTATAAAGAAAATGTGAAATGTGAGGAAAGCATCCTCCAAGGATATTATAGGGTTGACGATTGCGGCATCAATGCCCCATTCAATCATCATCCCCATGTCAAGACCATGGTTTTCACGCCACTCAGCTCGATGGCCGGCATCACTGGCAGCATGGGGCCGTTCTTCTGTGAGTTCACACTCAACGGCGACCTCCGCTCTCACGAATACCCAGCCACCTACGCCCATGAGTTTGCCCACTTCCTTGGAGTTGCCAACGAGGGCGAAGCCAATTTCTATAGTTACATAGTCTGCACGGCCTCATCAGACATGGCAGTGAGATTCAGTGGATATTATCAAATATTCTTCCATGTCGTCAACGACGTGTTCGACATACTCGGCCAGAAAGAGGGCGCGGTGTTCCTGAAGCACATCCGCCCAGAGATTATCAAGCTGGCGAAAAGCGACCGCCGCTATTGGCTCTCCAAGCGGAGCAAGGTGATAAACGCAGCACAAGACATCATTCTCGACCTATACCTCAGGGGCAACAACGTGGCCGAGGGCAGAAAAAGCTATTCGCAGGTCATTGCACTCATCCTGGCATGGGAGGACAAAAAGGCCCACCTTACACATTCATATAGAGAGCATAACACACATCCGGAAAATTAGTTGCTTTGCCCTTACAGCATCGCGAGGGCGGCGTTCTCGTTGGCCTCCATTATCTCGCGCTCTCCTGGTCCCTTGTCGTTGATGCCGCAAAGGTGGAGTATGCCATGGATGATGACGCGGTGAAGCTCATCGTCGTAGGATTTGCCAAACTTCTCAGCGTTGGTACGCACGGTGTCGAGGGAAATCACAATGTCACCATTGATTACATCGTCTTCATCGTAGTCGAAAGTGATGA
>DJQL01000048.1:10878-33759 GCA_002437565.1 Prevotella sp. UBA6387 | reverse complement strand
TTGAGGGTGCGCAATGGGAAGCCATTTTCATCCATCGACACGGTGTTTGCAGAGAGCACGCCGTCTACATCAAAGATGACGGCCTTTATCTTTTCAAGGTCATATTCTATCATAAGAAAAATATTAGTACATATGCAAAGATACTATAATTCCCTTAATGTAATAAGCCTACCACTATTTTTATTCGTCAGGATGGCGTATTTTTTAGTTCATTATCACAAAAAGACAACAACAACACACTTTTAGTGACATTATGGGAAAATAAAACGTCAGAATTGTTGCCAATTAATAATAATTGAGTAACTTTGCTTTCAATTTTGAGAAAAAGAAAAGGAAATTATAAAAAGAAAAACATATAATATTATGACTCAACTGATAAAGCCAAATAATTATAAGACGCTCTTGGATCGCCGACAGACAGAACATGGCATCAAGATGATAAAGGAGTTTTTCCAGCAAAACCTCTCCACCGAACTTCGCCTCAGTAGGGCCACGGCACCATTGTTCGTGCTCAAGGGCTTGGGCATAAACGATGACCTCAACGGCGTGGAGCGCCCGGTGACATTTCCTATAAAGGACATGGACGAGGCGCAGGCTGAAGTAGTACACTCATTGGCAAAATGGAAACGACTGACACTCGCCAAATTCGGAGTGGAGCCTGGCTATGGCATATATACCGACATGAATGCCATACGAGCCGACGAGGAGCTCGACAACCTGCATTCGCTATATGTCGACCAATGGGACTGGGAGGCCGTAATCACTCGTGAACAACGCACCATACATTTTCTTGAGGACGTAGTGAAGAGAATATACAGTGCCATTCTTCGCACTGAATTTCTCGCGTGCGAGAACTTCCCGCAGCTCAAGCCATTCCTGCCGAGGGACATTCATTTCATCCACTCTCAAGACCTGCTCGACATGTATCCAGACATGACACCTCACGAACGAGAAAACGCCATCTGCGAAAAATATGGCGCCGTGTTCGTGGAAGGTATTGGCGGGAAACTGTCTGACGGAAACAAGCACGATGGCCGCGCGGCTGACTACGACGACTGGTCCACTATATCCGAGAACGGCAAGGCCGGACTCAATGGCGACATCCTGATTTGGTACCCCGTGCTTGGCCGTTCGTTTGAACTAAGCTCCATGGGAATACGTGTCGACAAGGAGAGCTTGCTTAGACAATTGAAAATTGAGCATCAGGAAGAACGCGAGAAACTCTATTTTCACCAACAACTGCTCAACGACAAGTTGCCTCTAAGCATAGGCGGTGGCATAGGCCAAAGCCGCCTATGCATGGTAATGCTCCACAAGGCACATATAGGCGAGATTCAGGCAAGCATTTGGCCAGAGAAAATGCGCAAGGAATGCGCAAGGCTCGGCATGCCTTTGATTTGACAAAGGATCAGCTTAACTCTAATTTCAAACCAAGGCGCAACTTCTCAATGGCGGGGTTGCGCTTTCTCATTGCATCAAAGACTTCCAACTTGGTGAGCGCTCGCTCGTTCTCGTTGTGCTTGGCGAGACGTGGCGAAAACTCTATGAGGCTGTTGTGAAGTCGCACTCGCATGGTAGCACGTATCTTATTCTTAATGGAGGATATTTGGTCAAGAAGCAACTGGTTGTCCACGACTACCTCAATGTCTGGATACTTGGTGATTCTTGGGACGATGTTCTTCAAGCGTGACGCAAGCCCCACGAATTTTTGGGGCATACGGTTGCACATGGAAACCCATTCCCTTATTAGATCATCATCGTTGAACGTTTCCTCTACTTTCTTCTCCTCAAGTTTCCTTGCTGCCGCCTCATCCACGGCCACAGCTTCAACACCATCACAGTTCTTTGGCTTCCGGCGAAGATCACCGAAGGTCATTCCTATGTTCTTGAAGTGAAAAGTCGTCCCACCACTTACCGTGTGTTGTGGCACGACTGGCTTTTCATCAACAGTTGGCTTCTCCGCAGTATCTGCTTTTGCCTTGATATCAGCAGAATTGGCATGCGCCACCAGTCTCCGTGCAACCCCAGTCACCTGCATGGCCGGTTTAGGTTGCACCACATTGTTTTTCTTAAACAGGGATTTCAATCTCATAGGGCTACGCCCACCAGCAGGCACTTCTTCGCCATCTGGTTGAGTGAGCTGAGCCACACGTATGAGGGATATTTCCACCAAAAGACGCTTGTTGCTGCTTTGGCGATAGTGAATGTCACACTCGTTGAGGATTTTCAACGCACCATAAAGAAACGGCAACGGACATTTTTTTGCCTGTTCCTTGTACTTTGTCCTTTGGCTCTCACTTACCTCGAGCAGCCGAAGAGTCTGCTCGTCTTTTGCCATCATCACATTACGCACGTGCGAGGCAAGGCCATTGACAATATTGCTTCCATCGAAGCCACGCTGAATGATACCGTCGAGCAACACCATTATGTCAGAAGCCTTGTTTTCAAGTGAAAGGTCTATAATCTTGAAATAGTTGTCGGCATCAAGCACGTTGAGGTCTTGCAGCACTTTTTCGTAAGTGATGTGCCCTTGACAGAAACTCGAAACTTGGTCGAAAATAGACAGCGCGTCGCGCATCCCGCCATCAGCCTTCTCGGCTATGACGTTCAAGGCCTCTTCCTCACACTCTATGCCTTCCTTCGAAGCCACCATGTTTAAATGATTAACTATCTCCGGCACCGTCATGCGCTCGAAATCGTAAATCTGACAACGAGAGAGAATGGTTGGAAGAATCTTGTTTTTCTCTGTGGTTGCAAGGATGAATATCACATGCGCAGGCGGCTCTTCCAATGTTTTCAAGAAAGCATTGAAAGCAGCCTGTGAGAGCATGTGAACCTCGTCTATGATGAATACCTTATATTTGCCTGTCTGCGGCGGTATAAGGGTTTGCTCCATGAGCGTTTTTATGTTCTCCACAGAGTTGTTGCTTGCCGCGTCAAGTTCAAATATATTCATAGACCTTCCCTCGTTGAAGGCCCTGCAACTCTCACATTCGTTGCAAGCCTCACCGTCGCTTGTAGGGTTCTCGCAATTGATTGCCTTGGCGAAGATGCGAGCGCATGTCGTCTTTCCCACTCCACGTGGCCCGCAAAAGAGAAAGGCATGGGCCAACTTGCCTGTCCTCACGGCATTTTTCAATGTCGTGGTAAGCGAATCTTGACCCACCACCGACGAAAAGGTCATTGGGCGGTATTTCCTTGCGGAAACAATATAATTGTCCATAGATAATTGTAGATAGTATTACTTTGCAAACTTACAAAAATAATTTCTAAACGTTCGCCTTTTCTGTGAAAAGATTAGGACATAATAAAAAAAAGCGTTGCTCCCACACTTGGTGAGAGCAACGCTCAAATTTCTTGATAAGCTTTTACGAAAGGCTTACGCCTCAGCAGGAGCCTCGGCGTTGTCAGCCTCAGCGGCCTGTGCGGCTTCTGCTGCCTTAGCAGCTTCAGCCTCTGCCTTTGCGGCAGCCTCAGCGGCCTTCTTGTCAGCCACTTTCTTTGCGATAGCCTCATTGACTTTCTTCTCAGCCTCGAGAGCCTTTGTCGCAGCCTCTTGGCGACTCTTCGACTGTGCGTCGAGAGCAGCGTTGAGCTTCTGCTCCTTGGCAGCCTTCCAAGCATCGTACTTCTGCTGGCAAGCAGCCTCGTCGAAAGCGCCCTTCTTGACACCGCCACGAAGATGCTTCATCATGTAGACACCCTCACCCTTCAAGATGTTGCGTACGGTGTCTGTGGGCTGTGCGCCTGCCTCTACCCAGTAGAGAGCACGGTCGAAATTCAAATCTACAGTAGCAGGATTGGTGTTAGGATTGAACATGCCAATCTTCTCGATAAACTTACCATCACGTGGTGCTCTAACGTCAGCGATCACAATTCTGTAAACTGCGTAGCCCTTGTGGCCGCCGCGCTGCAATCTGATTTTTGTTGCCATTTTGTTGTAAAAAACTATTAAAAAGGTTTGAATTCAATGCTGCCAACACGTGACAGCAAATGCAAAGTTACTGCTTTTTAATTATATCCCAATGAGAAGTCAATGATTTTTTAACAAAACTTACATTACACCGTCCTCACGGAGCTTCAGCTGCCACTTCCAAGCAGAACGCATTACGTCGTCGAGCGACGTATTAGCCTTCCAACCGAGCACCTTGTTAGCCTTTGAACAGTCGCCCCAAATCTTCTCAATATCGCCCTCACGGCGTGGACCATACTTCCAATTGAGCTTTACGCCTGTGGCTCTCTCAAAGGTCTCGACTATCTCAAGTGTGGAGTTGCCACGGCCTGTGCCTATGTTGAAGTAATCGATCACTGGGCTGTCCTCATCGTCAAGAACGCGCCTCATGGCCGCCACGTGAGCCTTGGCAAGATCCACCACATATATATAGTCGCGAATGCAAGTTCCATCAGGCGTGTTGTAATCGTTACCGAAAATGGTGAGTTGCTTGCGGATGCCCATAGCCGTCTGGGTAACGTAAGGTATGAGGTTATTGGGCACGCCATTGGGTAGTTCCCCGATGAGTGCGGACGGATGCGCTCCTATCGGGTTGAAATACCTAAGGACAATACTCTTAATAGGCGCACCGCTATGGATGTAATCATAAATGATTTGCTCGTTGATTTCCTTCGTGTTGCCATAAGGCGATGTTGCCTTTTGGTGAGGGGCTGTCTCTGTCACAGGCAAGTTTTCTGGCTTAGGCTGGCCGTAGACGGTGCAACTCGACGAGAAGATAATGCCTTTAACATTGTATTTTGGCATCAACTCAAGGAGGTTGATCAATGAAACAACATTGTTGCGATAATAGAGCAATGGCTTCTGCACGCTTTCGCCCACGGCCTTGCTTGCCGCAAAATGGATAATACCCTCTATATCAGGATATTTCTTGAATACATTTTCCGTAGCGTTCTTGTCTCGCAAGTCCACTTTCTCAAACGCTGGGCGAACACCCGTAATTTTCTCTATGCCATCGAGGACCTCAATTTTAGAATTAGAGAGGTCATCGACAATCACTACTTTGTAACCCGCCTCAATAAGTTCGACGGAAGTGTGGGAGCCAATAAAGCCTGTGCCCCCCGTGACAAGGATTGTCTGTTTCATAACTAAACAATTATAAAAGGTTTGTTATTCCGCCCACAAAGATACTTAAAAATCCATTAACCGCAAGCTATTGGCAGAAAAAAGTTGTAACTTTGCACAAAATTTTAAAATACAATAATAAAACAACATAATATAAGAATTATGAGCATTCAAACTGAGAAGATTAAGGAGCTTGTCGCAAAACGTGAGCAAGCTCGCCTTGGAGGTGGACAGAAGGCCATCGACAAGCAGCACGCCCGTGGTAAGTACACAGCTCGCGAGCGGATAGAGATGCTTGTCGACAATGACTCGTTTGAGGAGTACGACATGTTCAAGCTTCATCGCTGCCACAATTTCGGCATGGAGAAGAAGCAGTTCCTCGGCGATGGCGTAGTGGCAGGCTCCGCTACCATAGACGGCAGGCTTGTATATGTTTACGCACAAGACTTCACAGTCAACGGCGGCTCGCTTTCCGAGACCATGGCGCAAAAGATTTGCAAGGTCATGGACATGGCCATGCAAAACGGTGCTCCTGTAATCTGCATGAACGACTCTGGCGGTGCGCGCATCCAAGAAGGCATATCCGCCCTCGCTGGTTACGGAGAGATTTTCGAGCGCAATATTCTCGCGTCTGGCGTGATACCGCAAATATCCATGATACTTGGCCCTTGTGCCGGTGGAGCCGTGTATTCACCAGCACTCACCGACTTTATCCTCATGACTGAAGGCACGAGCTATATGTTCCTCACTGGACCAAAGGTGGTAAAGACCGTTACTGGCGAGGACATCGATTCCGAGCATCTGGGCGGAGCAAGCGTACACGCAAGCAAAAGCGGCGTGACAAGTTTCACGGCCAAGACGGAAGAGGATGCCATGAAGATGATCAAGAAGCTCTTGAGCTATATCCCATCCAACAACACCGAGGAAGCACCACGCGTGGAGTGTACAGACCCTGTTGACCGCAAGGCAGACTTGCTCAATGAGATTTTGCCTGACGACCCAAACAAGGCTTACGACATGTACAAAGTCATCACCGCTGTAACCGACAACGGCGAGTTTTTCGAGGTACAGCCTAAGTTCGCAAAGAATATTATCACAGGTTTCGCTCGCTTCAACGGACAGAGCGTGGGCATCGTGGCAAACCAGCCCTCCGCTTACGCTGGCGTGCTCGACGTAAACGCCTCACGCAAAGGCGCTCGTTTTGTGCGCTTCTGCGATGCTTTCAACATTCCTATCGTTTCACTCGTCGATGTCCCAGGATTTCTTCCAGGCACGGGCCAGGAATACAATGCGGTCATCCTGCACGGTGCCCAGCTCCTATACGCATACGGCGAGGCCACGGTGCCAAAGATTACCATCACTCTCAGGAAAAGCTATGGCGGCAGCCACATCGTGATGGGTTGCAAGCAGCTCCGTTCTGACCTCAATTTCGCTTGGCCCACCTCTGAAATTGCAGTTATGGGCGCAAGTGGCGCAGTGGCCGTCCTTTGTGGCAAAGAAGCCAAGAAGGTCAAGGAGGAAGGCGGTGACGTGAAAGCGTTCCTCGCCGAGAAGGAGGACGAATACACAAAGACATTCGCCAATCCTTACCAAGCCGCACAGTTCGGATACATCGACGATGTCATTGAGCCTCGCAACACGCGCTTCCGCATTTGCCGCGGCTTGGCGCAGTTGGCTCACAAGCGTCAGTCACTGCCAGCAAAGAAGCATGGATGCATGCCAATGTAATTAAGAAACGAGCAAAAAAAATGGACAAGAACATATACGCGGCAATAGCTATGGCTGTCTTCGAGTACCAAGGCAACAACGTACACGACAGAGAGCCTGGCATCATCACCATAAAGCCGAAATGCACGTTATGGGATGCCAAGCAGATTTCATTCACCGCAAAACCATAATTAAGATGAAGCAGTTTAAATATACGATCGCCGGCAAGGAGTATGAAGTCGAAATCGTCGACATCAACGAAGAGACTAATGTAGCCAACGTCAAAGTGAACGGAGAGGAGTTTGAAGTGGGCATGGAGAAACCCGCCGAGGAGACTGAGAAGCCAAAAGTAACACTTGGCAAGCCTGTAGCCGAGGAAAACGATGACACTGCCTCCACCACAGCAAACGTGAACACTGCCAACGCTATCAAGGCTCCGCTGCCTGGCACAATCACGTCAATCAACGTCAAGGTTGGCGATGAGGTAAAGGCCGGAGAAACGCTACTCGTGCTGGAAGCAATGAAAATGGCAAACAGCATCGAAGCTGAGAAAGACGGCAAGGTTACCGCCATTTGTGTCAAGGCTGGACAGAGCGTCATGGAAGACGACGCACTCGTCGTGATTGAATAAAGCCTAACAACACATTTTTTAATATACCAAACGCCCGTTTTTGTGTGAAATCATGCAAAAACGGGCGTTTTGTCATTATTTATGTCTACCTTTGCAACCAAATGAATATTAGAATAAAATCATAATGGCCAAAAAGAGAATTTTATTCATCAATCAAGAGATTGTGCCCTATGTTCCCAATTCGGAAATGGCATTGCTCGGACGCGACCTGCCTCAAAAAATGCAGTCTGGAGGTTTTGACGTGCGCACATTCATGCCTAAATGGGGCAACATTAACGAGCGTCGTGGACAACTTCACGAAGTCATCCGCCTTTCCGGCCTCAATATCGTCATTGATGAAACAGACCACCCATTGATAATCAAGGTCGCAAGCATACCCGTGACAAGGCTTCAAGTATATTTCATCGACAACGAGGATTATTTCATCAAGCGTCGCTCGATGACAGAAGACGAGAACGGTGACGAGTATGATGACAATGGTGAGAGGGCCATATTCTTCGCACGCGGCGTGCTTGAGACGGTAAAGAAATTACGTTGGAATCCAGACCTAATACATTGTCAAGGATGGATGGCAGGGGTCATTCCTCTTTACATCAAGACAGCTTATCACGAAGATCCAGCATTTGCAAACACCAAAGTCGTGACATCATTGTTCTCAAAACAATTCAAGGCAAACTTTGGCACGAAATTTAAAGAATGCGTTGAGTTCGGGACAGCAAAGGCTGACTTGTTGAAAAAATACTCAGAGCATTTCGACTATATTGACCTTGCCAAACTCGCAATAGACTACAGTGATGGCGTGATAGAAGCAGCCGAGAACGTAAACGATACATTGCTCGCGTATGCCAAGGAGTCAGCAAAGCCTTTAATGGAATATCCTGGCAAGGACTACATATCTGCTTACAAGGATTTCTACAATAAGCTATTAGGATAAAGCATGAAAATAAAGACCATATTATTTTTTCTCTCAGGCCTCGTGATGGCAGCCTGCTCTGACAGCACTGATGAGATTGGCTCGTCGCTTACAAAAGACACAGATGCTGTAAACGTGGAAACGAAATCGTTTGGCATCGCCAGTCAATCTATCCTTGCCGATTCCGTATTGTCAAGAAACAATGTAGGCTACATTGGAAAGGTTAGAGACTCTGAAACTGGCGACTACATTACAGGCAACTTCATGGCTCAGTTCTTCAATTTGGAAGGCTATAAATTCCCGGAAAAGAGCAAAATGGTCGGCACAAATGCCAAAGGCGACACCATCAAGGGGCTGGTAAAGGCTGACTCTTGCGAAATTCGCTTGTTCTACGCAAAGCACTATGGTGACAGCACACGCACCATGAAGCTCACTGCTTATGAAATGGGGAAGCCCATGACCGAAGACAGAAACTATTACAGCAACTTTGACCCTTTAGATGAAGGTTACGTGAGGAAAAATGGTATTGCACAAGACAAAGTCTACACCCTCACCGACTTCATGGTGCCAGAGTCAAAACGCGACACTTCTTCATATGAACCCTACATAACCATAAAGCTCAACGGCAAATATACTGACGATAACGGAAAGGAATACAACAACTATGGCACATACATCTTGGAGACTTACTATGAGCATCCAGAATATTTCAAAAACGCTCAAACTTTCCGCAAAAACGTAGTTCCAGGCTTTTACTTCAAACAAAAGTCAGGACTGGGAAATATGGCATATATCGACGCCTCACAGTTGAGCATATCATACAAGTTCTCTGAAAATGACAGTGTGATGAATGGCATAACCATATTTTGGGGCACAGAGGAAGTGTTGCAAACATCAACCATCACCAATGACAAGAGCACGCTCGCAAGACTTGCCAGCGACAACTCATGCACCTACTTGAAAACTCCATCTGGCATTTTCACGGAGCTTACCCTGCCTGTTGAAGAAATCATCTCTGGACATGAGAACGACAACATAGCTGGCGCTTCTCTTACCATACCAAGAATAAACAGTGACACCCCAAGCACGGAATACACATTCAGCATACCGCAAAACTTGTTGATGATACCGAAAGATTCTCTCAGTAGTTTCTTCGAGAACATGGATATGTACAATAACCGTACCTCGTTTGTCACGTCATACTCAGGTAAATCATCAACCAACGGCTACACATTCGACAACATATCTAATATGATTATGTCGATGGCGGCCATTGACAAAGAAAAGCGCTCCGCCAACTGGAACAAGGTCGTACTCATTCCCGTGACACTAACAAAATCAAGTTCCTCCACAAATAATAGCTACAGCTACTATTATAGCTATTATTATGGAAGTTCATCCTCATCGAGCACCACTGTCACAAAGGTATCGCACGATATGTCGTTGACAAGCACAAAACTTGTCAAGGGAACCAATGATGACAACAGCCCCTTGAAATTGAATGTCATATATAGCAGGTTCAAGTAAACAAGGACAGGTTTTATAGCAGGCTTGATTCTCAATTCAATTACGCCTGCTTACATATAGACCCTATTGAGACAACACGTAACGTCATGGCCGACAATTTTCTCGAAAGACATCACAGAGACTATGAAGAGCGCAAGGAAGCTTGGCTAAGGAACAAAAAGCATATGCCAAAGGTGAAAAGGAAGCTCCATAGGCCCGATGACGAAAGCTTATAAAACAAAAAACGGCGCATCATGGGAATTTTTGGATTATTCAGCAAGAAAAACAAGGAAACACTCGATCAAGGTCTTGAGAAAACCAAGCAGAGTGTTTTCTCTAAGATAACTCGTGCCATTGCGGGCAAGTCTAAGGTTGACAGCGACGTGCTCGACAACCTTGAGGAAGTGTTAATAACATCAGATGTCGGAGTTGACACCACTGTCAAAATCATCAACCGTATTGAGGAACGCGTGGCAAGAGACAAATATGTGTCAACATCTGAACTAAACAATATACTTAAAGAAGAGATAGCCTCATTGCTCACGGAAAACAACTCCGATGACAATACAAATTGGGACTTGCCTGCTGACCATAAACCATATGTCATACTTGTTGTTGGCGTGAATGGTGTTGGTAAAACCACTACTATTGGGAAGCTCGCCTACCAGTTCAAAAAAGCCGGAAAGAAAGTTTATCTCGGAGCAGCCGACACTTTCCGTGCCGCCGCTGTTGAGCAAATACAAATATGGGGCGACCGTGTTGGAGTGCCTGTAATAAAGCAGCAGATGGGCTCTGACCCAGCAAGCGTAGCATTCGACACTCTGCAAAGCGCAAAAGCCAATGGGACTGACGTGGTAATAATCGACACGGCTGGACGCCTTCACAACAAGGTTGGGCTGATGAACGAACTGAAGAAAATCAAGGACGTCATGAAAAAGGTTATTCCAAACGCTCCCGATGAAGTGTTGCTTGTTCTTGACGGAAGCACAGGGCAGAACGCATTTGAGCAAGCAAAACAATTCGCTGCTGTCACCAATATCACATCTCTCGCCATAACAAAACTTGACGGCACGGCAAAGGGTGGAGTGGTCATAGGAATATCCGACCAATTGAAAGTACCAGTCAAATATATAGGCTTAGGCGAGAAGATGGAAGACTTGCAACTATTTAACAAGAAAGAATTTGTCGATTCGTTGTTCTGATTGACATTCAGTAATATGAAGAAGAACCAAATTGATTTTATCACCATGGGCTGTTCAAAGAATCTCGTTGATTCAGAGCAGCTCATGCGTCGTTTTGAAAACATAGGTTATCATTGCTGTCACGACCCAAAACGTCCACAAGGCGAGATAGCCGTCATAAACACTTGTGGATTTATTGAGAGTGCCAAGGAAGAAAGCATCAACACTATTCTTGAGTTTGCTAATGCCAAGAACAACGGACGCATAAACAAGCTTTTTGTGATGGGATGCTTATCACAGCGTTACAAAGAGGAACTTGAGGAGAGCCTTCCTGAGGTTGACAAGTTCTACGGTAAATTCAATTACACGCAACTGCTCAAGGACCTTGGGCCAGCACAAGGCTCCATGGCAGAGAGCAAGACTTTCGCCGAAAGAAGAGTGACTTCCAACAGCCGCCGACTTCTCACTACCCCATCCCACTATGCGTATATAAAAATAGCAGAGGGTTGTGACCGTCACTGTGCTTACTGCGCAATTCCTTTAATAACGGGCAAACACGTAAGCAGACCGATGGAAGACATCTTGAAAGAAGTGGAAGAACTCGTCGGTGAAGGTGTCACAGAGTTTCAAGTAATCGAGCAGGAACTCACATATTACGGAAGAGACCTTTACGGCAAGACGAGAATAGCCGAGCTCATCGACAAGATGGCAAATATCAAGGGCGTGAAATGGATTAGGTTGCATTATGCCTATCCTAACCAATTCCCGTTGGAACTGCTTGACGTGATGCGCGAGCACGACAACGTCTGCAACTATCTCGACATCGCATTGCAACATATCTCCGACCATATGCTGACGCAAATGCACAGGCACGTCACAAAGCAAGAGACAATAGACCTCATCCATACCATAAGGCAACGTGTACCGGGCATAACCATAAGGACAACATTGATGGTTGGGTTTCCAGGCGAGACAGAAGAAGACTTCAACGAACTTCTCGATTTCGTGAAGCAAGAGAAGTTTGAACGCATGGGGGCCTTCGCTTATTCAGAGGAAGAAGGTACATATTCTGCCATACATTATAAAGATGATGTACCTGCCGACATTAAGCAAGCACGATTAGACAAGCTGATGGCCGCACAAGAAGAGATAAGCAAAGAAGTGGAAGCCGCAAAGGTTGGAAAGACTCTCACTGTAGTCATCGACAGAAAGGAAGGCGACTATTATGTGGGACGAACTGAAGCCTGTTCGCCAGAAGTAGACCCAGAAGTGCTCATCCACGTAAATGAACATAAATTGCGCACAGGACGTTATTATAAAGTTCTGATAACCGGCAGCGATGAGTTTGACCTTTATGGCGAAGTAAAATGAACAACAAGGAGTTTATCGCACAGCTTGCCGCAAAGACTGGATTCACACAAGCGGATACACAACAAATGGTGCAAACGGTAATCAATGAGATGAAACTTCATCTTGAAGAGGGCGACACGATACAGATCAACGGTTTTGGCTCTTTCGAAATAAAGAAGCGCATGGAGCGAATCGTCGTCACGCCTGGCACACAACAACGTATGCTCGTGCCACCAAAGCTCGTGCTCAATTTCAAACCCATAGCGTCGATTAAAGAAAACTTGAAAAAGCCACAACAATAAAATACGACAATAATAAATGAGCAAAACCACTATAAAAGAGCTCGCCCCTTCACTCTCTGACAAACACGACCTGAGCAAAGCCGACGCTGAGCGTTTTGTGTCAGCCATCTTCGAAGTCATCAACGAAGGACTTGAGAATGACAAACTCGTGAAAGTGAAAGGATTGGGAGCTTTCAAGATTATTGGCATCGCCGCGCGTAAAAGCGTGGATGTCAATACAGGTGAGCCCATTGTCATTGAAAGCCGAAACAAGATCAGCTTCACCCCAGATGCCTCTATGCGCGACGATGTCAACAAGCCTTTCTCGCAGTTCGAGACTGTGATAATCAATGATGGAGTAGACTTCTCAAGCATAGACAAGGAATATGAGAATGAAAACGAAGTCGCACGTGACAAACAAGCTGAAACTGCACCAGATGCCGTCTCCGACAATATACCTTCTCTGCCCACAGAGTTAATCGAAGAAGCCAACACTGATAAAGGCAACAATAAAGAACAAGACACCATAGAGGAAGAACCATCCAAGGATGAAACATTGACAGAGAGTGAGCCTGTGGATAGAGATAGCCATGAGAAAGACAACTCTGAGGGGATGGGCACATTTACGGAAAGTGAAACATCCGTGAAAAGCGAAACATCCGTGGAAAACAACTCCACAACAGAATGCGGCTCTTCTGCCGAAAGAGACATTGCAATCGAAAAAAGTAACATCGAAAGGGAAGTAGAGCAAGAATTAATCAACTACAAAGAGGCTCGCCAGAGCCATGTCATGAAAGCACTGGCCATTACTGCCATTGCCATAATCATAGCCTGCTTGTGCGGTGGCTATTACCTTTTCTCGCAGATTCAGAGACGCGACAGCCATATAGAGATGCTGGAGAAGCAAATGAGATTGGTAGCGCAACACCAAAAAAAGAAGAGTGTAGCGGCCAATCCAAGCAAGCAAATTCCGCAAGCGAAAGAAGATAGAGACTCATCGCTATCGGAAACCGATGGCAAGCAAGAAGCCACGAAGCAGGTGCCGCAAGCCGACAACAAGCAAGAAATGTTGAAAGCTGAGAGCAAGGAAATTGCCTCGCAAGAACAATACAACAAAGATGTAAGAATCCGCACTGGAGCTTACGCCATTGTTGGCATTAAGAAGACTGTCACCGTACGCTCTGGACAAACCATGGATGGGATAAGCAGATCAAACCTCGGCCCTGGCATGGAATGTTACCTCGAAGCTGTCAATGGCGGAAGGAGGGAATTAAAAGCTGGCGAAAGCATAAACATCCCTGAACTCAAATTGAAGAAACGGCTGCGCTGACAGCATTCGCCAAACGCGACATAGCCACATCCTTGTCGAGCGCATGTTCCATGGCAAGACCTTCATTAATATTAATAACTCTTGAAAAGCCTGCTTCGAGCAGGCTTTTTTCGTCTTCAACCTTTCCAGCCACAAGGATAGCCGGAACATCATGGCAACGGCAATGGGAAAGAATCACGCTTGGCAGTTTTCCCATCAAGGTCTGCCTGTCGGCACTGCCCTCACCTGTGACAACCATGTCCACACTTTGGGAAGCCAACGACTCGTCAAATTGAACCGAACGCAATATAGTCTCGGCGCCACTCTCCACTTTGGCGTTCATGAACTCCATGAAAGCATAGCCCAATCCCCCAGCCGCACCAGCTCCAGGCATGGCAGAGCAATCGCGACCTTGACGCATTGCCGCCATTCTGGAAAAAGTCAAGGCTCTCCGCTCAAGCTTCTCCACCATGGCCGCATCTGCACCTTTCTGTGGGGCAAAGACATGAGCTGCCCCGTCGAGTCCACACAATGGGTTGTCCACGTCAGTGGCAAGCATCACTTTGATGTCTTTCAGCCACGACGTGTCAAAAGGTTCATACCAAGCCTTGTGCATGGTGGCATGCCATTCACGCCTCAACGCTTTCAGCATACCAAGACCACAGTCGCTCGTGGCGCTTCCACCAAGACCAATAACAAACTCTCTACAACCGCGGCGCATGGCATGAATCATCAATTCGCCCACTCCATAGCTCGTGGCAATAAGAGGATTCCTGTTTTCTGGCTCTATCATACCCAAGCCCACAGCCTTTGCCACTTCTATTATCGCCTTGCCATCCTTTATGCCAAAGGCTGAATCGCACCACCTCATCATGGCATCGTGAACACGGCAACTCACAATCTCATTTGGCTTAAAAGCCTCAAGAAATCCCTCGCCGCCATCGCTCACCTCATAACAGCTAACATCCGCATCGGGTCTCAACTTCATTATGCCGAGTCGTGCCGCATCATTGGCTTCCTTCGACGTAATACAATTCTTAAAACTGTCAATTGCTATAAAAAACTTCATACCTTAATTGCTGTATTATAAAATAATAACGGCCAAAAAACGTTATTTCTTGTATGAACCGACTGTTTTTTATCATCATATCATTGCTTGCGCCATTATCGATGCTCGCTCAATCGTTCACCCTCAAAGGGCGTGTCATCGATGAAGATGGCAAGCCTTTGGAGTTTGCATCCGTTTCGTGCACCGCCCAAGGCAAGGCTACGGTCACGTCGCTGAAAGGCTCATACAATCTCACGTTGCACTCAACAGACTCCGTAGTAATAAGGTTTTCCATGCTTGGCTATATCACGAAGAAGCGTGTACTCGTCAGGCCTAAAGGCACGCAAACACTCCAAGTGACCCTATACCAAAGCGACAACACCCTCACAGAGGTTAGCGTGCAAGGACAGGAAATACAGTCTGGCCAGATGGAGGAACTCAAGACCAAGTCGCTGAAGAACATGCCGTCCACCACGGGCAACGCCGTGGAAGAGCTCATACAAAGTCAAGCCGGCGTAAGCACCCACTCCGAGTTGTCATCACAATACAACGTCCGCGGAGGCTCTTTCGACGAGAACTCTGTTTACATAAACAATGTGGAGATGTTCAGGCCGTTTCTCGTCAGAAGCGGTCAGCAAGAGGGCCTTTCCGTCATCAATCCCGACATGGTAGGCAACATCGGCTTCTCCACCGGGGGATATGAGGCGCGTTATGGCGACAAGATGTCATCGGCACTCAACATAACTTATCGCAGACCCAAGCGGTTCGAGGCGGCAGTTGAGGCATCGTTGTTGGGAGCGTCGGCCTATGTAGGAATAGCAAACAAGAAATTCGCGTGGAGCAACGGGTTGCGCTACAAGACAAACCGCTACTTGCTCGGCACTTTCGAAACAAATGGTGAATACGACCCTAATTTCCTCGACTACCAGACTTATCTGTCTTGGAGACCCAACCATCGATGGAGTTTCGACATCATTGGCGACATATCCGACAACCATTACAATTTCAAGCCCAAGGACCGCGAGACGCGCTTTGGCACACTGGAAAGCGTGCGGTCGTTCAAGGTATACTTCGGCGGAAAGGAACGCGACCGCTTCCGCACGTTCTTCGGCTCGCTTAACGTCACGCGGCATTATGGCGACTCCACGTCGGTATCGCTCATCACGTCGGCTTTCAAGACCGATGAACAAGAGAGATACGACATCGAGGGGCAATACTGGCTCACACAGACGGAAACATCAGAGAACCTCGGCGTGGGCACATATTTCCAGCACGCGCGCAACTATCTCAAAGGCAACGTGGAGAGCCTGAAGCTCATGGCCAGGCACAAGGCTCGCCAACACGACATAGAGGGAGCGGTGACTTACAAATGGGAACACGTGCAGGAAAACTCCGCCGAGTATGAGATGCGCGACTCTGCCGGCTACGTGATACCGCACACGGGCAAGGACCTCTACATGATATACAGCTTGAGGGCGAAAAACGAGCTTGACAGCAAGCGTCTTGAGGTGTATCTGCAAGACACGTGGCGATTCAAGTCGGGCAAGACCGCTGAAAACGATGACAGCGCAAGCGTTTCCACACCAACGCTATACACTCTCAATTATGGCATCAGGTTCTCCAATTGGAGCTATACCAGGGAAACTATCGTATCGCCGAGAGTCTCGCTTAGCGTCATTCCGGCGTTCAACCAGAACCTCAGCTTCCGCATTGCCACTGGGCTCTACTATCAAGCACCATTCTTCAAGGAACTGCGAGACACCACCACCGTGGGCGGCATGACCTACGCCACGCTCAACCAGCACATCAAGAGCCAGCAATCCATCCATTTCACTGGAGGCATGGAATACAGGTTCAGGATAAGCAACAGGCCATTCAAGTTCACCACGGAAGTTTACTACAAGCTCCTCTCCAACCTCGTGCCATATTCTGTAAACAACATGAAGATTACCTATTATGGCGACAACAATGCCAGTGGCCATGCCGCTGGGGTTGACATGAAACTCTATGGCGAGTTCGTGCCAGGCAGCGACTCATGGCTTACGCTTTCGCTGATGAACACTGGCATGAAGGTCAATGGCAGAAGCATGCCTCTGCCCACCGACCAGCGTTTCGCAGCTCACCTATTCTATACCGACTTTTTCCCTGGTTCCGACCGATGGCTCATGACGCTAAGGCTGACCTACGCTGATGGCTTGCCATTCTCGGCTCCACACCGCGAACTGGAGCGAAACGGCTTCCGTGCCCCAGCATACCGAAGGGTTGACATAGGAATGACCTACCGACTTCTCAACAACGAGGACCGCCACAGCAAGAGCGTTTTCAAAAACATCTGGCTTGGCGTTGACTGCCTCAACCTCTTCGACATAAGCAACGTGAACTCTTATTACTGGATTACCGATGTCACCAACCAAATGTATGCCGTGCCAAATTACCTCACGAGAAGGCAGATAAACGCGAAGGTGAGATTCGAGTTCTGACAGACGACGCGTAAATCGAAGAAGGTTGACTTTTTGTAAATTATCCTTATCAGAATTTAACATTTGACAAGCCGCATTTTAGACAACGGAAGTAGGCAAAAAACGTAAGGAAAACGTCATTTTTTCCATTTTGCGTTGCCTTTTCATCGTGATGGCGTCACGAAAAAGGCGCAAAGGCAATGCCGTGCAAGCGCAAAGGCGACACGTTTCAAGCGCAAAGGCAATGCCTTGCAAGCGTAAAGGCGACGCGTTTCAAGCGTTATGACGACAAGGAATGACCATTTCGGGGCATTCTGGGAACCCAATTTCGGCTAAGTTATTAATAATCAAACATATAACAAAACCGCTCATGGCTGCGATATTTCAGAACAAGGGATGATGTCTTCACGAGAAATGGATTTTCAAGACACCTTTTGTCATGTTTTTTACAAAAGGGAAAGCGTCTATTTCTTATGCAATCTCAGCGAAACCACAAACGTAGTGTGATAACCTGCCACGGGCGTTTCGGCAAGGCTCAAGTTTCCGTCTTGGGCAAGCATCATCTGGCGAGCAAGAGGAAGTCCTATGCCTGACCCTGACTGCTTCGTGGTGAAAAACGGCACGAAAATCTCTCGCGCTACTTCAGGCGGAATAGGAGGCGCATCGTTGCTGACAAGCACTTGTGCATAGTCAGCGTCAAAGAGCGCACGCACGTCAATATTGCGAGCACCTGCCTCTACGGCGTTCTTCACGAGATTTACCAACACCTGCCGCGTCAACCCACTGTCGGCTGTCACCATCACCTGCCTGTCTTCAAGATTGATGTGCCACTCCACCCTTGAATACAGGATGCACACCGTCGACAACAATTTGCCTATGTTCACAGCCGCTATGTGAGGCGCTTGCAGTTGCGTCAGCTTGCGATAGCTATCCACGAAGGTTTGCAGACTCAGGCTCGTCTCGTAGATGGCTCTCATCCCCTCTTCGAGGGGCGTGCCCTTGACAAGCGGACTGCCTATGTAGACCTGCGCAATGCTCGATATTGGCGTCATGGCATTCATAATCTCATGTGTGAGCACACGCGTGAGACGTTGCCACGACTCCACCTCGTTGCGCGCGAGAAGGCGATTTATCTCCCCGAACATCTCGTTGAGAGCCACATGAAGGTCATGGTCGCCAGGAAGCATACGCCCGGTCGGCAACCTGAACATGAAATCACGATTGCGAAGTGCCTCACGAATGAGCCGCACCCTAAGCGACAACATTTTCTGATGTCTCCACTGCCAAAAAAGGAGACTTATTATAATGAAGGAAAGGAAGGCTATGACAAGATAAAGTGACATCTTTTGTGAATATTACTATTATTATGGTATCAGCCTGTCATTTTTTTAGTTTCTTGTATAGGGTCTGCCTTGTTATGCCAAGCATTTCCGCCGCGCGGCTCATGTTGCCACGACATTGCTCCACTGCACGTTGCACGTGCTCTTGCTCCATCTTTTCGAGAGGCATCACCTCGCGGTTTTCCTCAATGGCTTCTCTCAAGGTTCTTATCAGCTTATCGTTGTCCCATGGCTTTGTCACGAAATCGGCCGCGCCATACTTCAACCCTTTCACCGCCAACTGCACGTTGGCGTATGCCGTCATCAACACCACTGGGGTATTGGGGTGAAGCTTTTTTATCGTGCGCGTCCAAAACAATCCATCCTGTCCTGTATTCAACCCAAGAGAGAAATTCATGTCGAGCAACACCACGTCAACGTCTTCCTCGTTGGCAAGCGTGGCCACGAGGGTATCTGGAGACGACAAAGTGACGACGCGCTCATACTCAGTGGCAAGACAAATGCGCAAGGCCGTGAGAATGGCAGCGTTATCATCCACGACGACAATGGTTTTGAAAGGACGACTCATGCTTGAATGTATTTGTTGCAGCACAAAATTACAAAGAAAAAACATAAGTTTCGCTAACGTGCTGTATGATTTTCATACACTTTTTCACTAATCCGGGACCATAAAGGCTTTTTCAACGGAAATAAATAGCCACGATATGCACTTGTGACTACCTTTGCAATGTCAATAGCAAGCAAACGGAATAACCAAACAAATAAAAAGCAAATGCACATGCACGACAATATGAAGAAAACCATCCTGGCCCTTACTGTCCTCGCCGCCGGCATCCAGCTCCACGCCAGCGAGCCGTGGAACGTGGAACGATGCATGCAATATGCCGCCGACCACAGCCACAGCGTAAGGCTGCAAAAGTTTGCGCTCGACGACAGCCATGCGGCAAAGACCCAAGCCATTGGCGCGTTTCTGCCAAACGTGTACGGGTCTGTCAGCGGACAAATGAATTTCGGTCGCGCCATTGACCCTGAGACCAATACTTACACCGACGTCAGCACATTATATAATGGGTATGGTCTCCAAACGTCACTCACCATTTTCGATGGCTTGCAACGCTACAACGAGCTGCGCATGGCCAAGGCAAACGAGGCCATGGGGCGCAGCGGCTTGGAGGCAGAGAAAGACGACGTGGCCTTGAAGGTGTACAAGGCATACATGGACTTGGCCTATTGCCTTGGAGCGACAGAACAGGTAGCCAGGAAGCGCGACGAAAGCCTCGCCCTGCTCCACCAGACAGAGGTAATGGCCGAAGTTGGGCAGAAGAGCGATGCCGACGTGGCGCAGATGCGCGCCACGCTTGCCAGTGACGACTACGAACTGACCCACATGCAGACGCAAACCACCAAGGCCCGACTCGCGCTGAAACAACTGATGAACTATCCTGCCGACTCATCGCTCACAATCGCAAGGCCCGCGATTCCCGAAAGGCTGGGCGACATTGAGAGCTCAGACAAGACAATCGCATACGCCACACTTGCCAACCCACGCATAGCGAAGGCCAAACAAGCCGTAGACGCGGCACGCTACAACCTACGTGGGGCTCGCGGAGCCTTGCTTCCGTCGCTGTCGCTCTCTGGTGGCATTTCCACTTCGTTCTACCGTAACCTGGACCATGGAGGACATACCTCTTTTTCAGAACAGTTCAAGAACAATGCCGGTGAATATGTCTCGCTATCTTTGTCGATACCAATATTCAATCGGTTCGCCACGTCGTCGACGATACGCCGCCTCAAGATAGCTCTCGAACAGGCCAAGGAGAATCTGCGATACGAGCAATCTGAATTGCGCCGCGTAATAGTTGAGGCAACGGCAGACGTGGAGAACAGCGACAAGGAAGTGGAAAAAATGCGCGTGCAAGTCGAGTCGGACAGCATCGCCGCTCACCTCACCACGCGCAAGTATGAGGAAGGTCTCGCCTCGTCGATAGACGTGAAGACGGCAGCCGTCACCCTGCTGCAAAGCCGCGTAAAACTATTGCAAAGCGAACTCACCTTGGCATACAACCGTAGGCTGCTAAACTATTACAACGGCGAAAGACTTTGGAACGAGTGACATTGATGATCTTCATAAAAAACAAAAAATAACAACATACTATGGACAGACCAATTGAGAAGAAGAAATTTCCACGCCGCTATTTGTGGTATGTCGCGGCTGGCATGGCGGCATTGGCGCTGATAGCCTGGCTCATCTTCGGAAGCACGGCAAGCACCATGACCATAGACCGAGACGACGTGACCGTAAGCGATGTCACACGCGGCAAGTTCGACGATTACGTGCGCCTCAACGGGCAAGTGGTGCCAATACAAGTGGTGCAAATCTCACCCGAGGAAGGCGGCATAGTGAGGGAAAAGGTCGTGGAAGAAGGCACGCGCGTCCACAAGGGCGATGTCATCCTGCGCCTGAGCAACAGCAACCTCGACCTACAGATTCTCAACGCCGAGGCCGAGCTCGCCGAGAAGCAGAACCTCTTGCGCAACACGCAAGTGACCATGCTGCAGGACCGACTCAACAACCGTACCGAGCAAGCCACACTCGACATGGACTGTCAACGCAAGCAACGCGCCTATCAGCAAAACGCGCGACTGTACAAGGAGAAGCTCATCAGCCAGGAGGTTTTCACGCAGAGCAAGGAAGACTACATCCTCGCGAGGCGCAAGCAGCGCCTCATTGGGCAACGGCTGAAGCAAGACAGCATATACCGCCATGTGCAGATGGCGCAGATGGAAGACAACCTCAGCAACATGCGCAAAAACGTGCTGCTCGTGCGTGAGCGCAAGGGCAAACTTGAAGTGCGCTCGGCTATAGATGGCGAATTGGGCCTCCTCGACGTGGAACTGGGGCAAAACATCACCGCCGGACAAAACATCGGGCAGATAAACGACCTCTCCGACTTCAAGATTCAGGCCAAGATCGATGAGCACTACATCGACCGCGTGCGCCCGGGACTCATCGCCACCATCACGCGCGATGGCAAGCAATACCAGATGCGTGTGCGCAAGGTCTACCCAGAGGTGCGCGATGGCTCGTTCATGACCGACTTCGTATTCGCCGGCTCCCGTCCTGCCCAGATGCGCAGCGGGCAGACCTATTACCTCGAACTCGCCCTCGGCAAGTCGTCCACGGCAACGCTCATACCGCGCGGCACGTTCTTCCAAGCCACTGGCGGCAACTGGATTTTCGTGCTCGACAAGTCGGGCAAGAAGGCTTACCGCCGCAACATAAGCATAGCCCGGCAAAACCCTCAATACTATGAGGTGACCGACGGATTGCAGCCTGGCGAGCGTGTCATAACGAGTGGATATGAGGCATTCAAGGACAATGAAGTACTGATACTGAAATAACAAATAACCATTAAAGACAAGACTATGATAAAGACAGAAAACCTTACCAAGGTCTTCCGCACGGAAGAAGTGGAGACCGTTGCCCTCAACGGTGTCAGCATAAACGTAGAAGACGGCGAGTTTGTCGCCATAATGGGGCCAAGCGGCTGCGGCAAGTCCACTCTCCTGAACATTCTCGGACTGCTCGACAATCCCGACGGTGGAGAATATTGGCTCGACGGCGAACCAGTAGGCAAGTTGAAAGAGAAGGAGCGCACTCGCTATCGCCGCGGCAGGATAGGCTTCGTGTTCCAGAGTTTCAACCTGATTGATGAACTGACAGTCGAGGAGAATGTGGAATTGCAACTGCGCTACCTTGACGTGCCGTCGAAAGAGCGCAAGGAGCGTGTCACTGAGATTCTGCGCAAGGTGGGACTGAGCCAGCGTGCCAAGCACTATCCCCAGCAGCTTTCTGGCGGACAGCAGCAGCGTGTGGCCATAGCGCGTGCCGTGGTGGGCAAGCCGAAGCTGATACTCGCCGACGAGCCTACGGGTAACCTCGACTCGAAGAGCGGCCTGGCCGTGATGGAACTGCTCACGCAGCTCAACGCCGAAGGCACGACAATCGTCATGGTAACCCACTCTCAACACGACGCGCGGATGGCAAGCCGCGTCATAAACTTGTTTGACGGACAAGTGGT
>DJQL01000048.1:0-10844 GCA_002437565.1 Prevotella sp. UBA6387 | reverse complement strand
ATGAAGACATTACTCTATATGTTTCGCCGCTACCGCGTGGCAACCGTGCTCAACCTCCTTGGCTTGGGCATAGCCGTGGCGGCATTCTACCTGTTCATGACGCAGGTGATATACAATCGCACATACAACCACAACATCCCAAACCATGAGCGTGTCTTTCGTCTTGACATTTACGGCAACGTATATGGCAAGAACTGGGGAGCGTGCGGTCCACGTCCTTTTGAAACGATGCTGAAAGATTTGCCACACGTCGAAGCATCCATGGACGTTTCGCCATACAATTACGATATGACAGTGAAGGTTGGTGAGCGTGAGATGGACGCGACAATCATCAACATCAGCGATCCTGGCATCGAGTTCTTCTCGGGCAAGTTGCTCTATGGCAGCAGCAAGGACTGGGGACGCGGCAAGGTCGTCGTAAGCCGCGGCATGGCAGAGAAAATCTTCGGCACGGCAAATGGCGTGGGCAAGACATTCACGTCTGGCGATAATGAAGTTACGGTCGTGGGCGTGAGCGAGGATTTGCCCGACAACTGCACCATCGACAATGGCATATATGTGCGAGAGGACGATGAAGGATTGCAGGATTGGAGCGAGTGGAGCTTCAACATATACGTGCGGCTCGACAATGCCGACAATGCGCAAAAGGTGGAGCGCGAGTTCAAGCTGGCTTTTATGAAGGCAAACAACATAAATAGCGAAAAGGAGTTTGACAAGGAAGTGGGCATGAAGTTCCGCCTCACGCCAATGGACGACGTGTATTTCTCGGGCACCGGCATGAAAGACAAGGGCAATCGCGGCCTGGTGGACGTGCTGATGGTGGCATCGATATTCGTGATATTCATTGCCATGCTCAACCTGCTCAACTTCACTCTCTCCGAGATGCCAATGCGCATACGCGGCATCAACACCCGGCGAGTGATGGGGGCATCGGCTTGCGGCCTGCGCACGAGACTGATAATGGAGAACGTCGTGCTGGCCATCGTTGGGCTTGCCATAGGCGTGTTGATGATTGTGGCATTCCAGCGCAGCGAGGCGTGCATGAAGCTCGTGTCGGGCGACATCTCCTTCAAGACACATCATGTACTACTTGCCGTAATGGTAGTGGCAACGCTTGCCGTTGGCGCGCTGTCGGCAGTCGTCCCAGCATGGTACGGCACATCGTTCGCACCTGCCATGGTGCTCAAGGGTTCGTTCGGGCTATCACCGCGTGGCCGCAAGCTACGAATGGCCATAATGGGCGTGCAGTTTGTGGTGGCTTTCGCATTGACCATATATATCGGCGTAATGGTGGGCCAGTCACGATACATTTTCAGTGCCGACTATGGATTCAGCAAAAACGAGGTGTTTTATGCCACGCTATCCAAAGAGGCCATGACGAAGAAAACCGCCATTCGAGCTGAGCTCTCAAGACTACCATTCGTCGAGAATGTCGGCTTCGCGCAGAATGCGATAGGCGCAAGCGACGAATACATGAGCTGGGGACGTGGTGATGGCGACAAACTGGTATCAATGACTGTCATTCCTTGCGACTACAATTATCTGCGCACGATGGGAATAAAGGTCATAGCTGGACGCGACTTCAACGAGTCCGACTCTACCAAGGGAGCTTACGTGGCAAACCGAGCATTCATGCAGACCTATCCATGGATGCGTGTGGGCGAGCCTATTGGCCGGCAGAACGAATGGGGCGACGGTTCCAATTTTGACATCGTGGGCGAGTGCGAGAACTTCAAGCTCAAGTCCATGCGCAACGACAACAGCAAGGTGGCCATGGTGTTTGTCATTCTTCCGGCAAACGCAGACATGGGCGACCGCTGCTCCCGAGTATTCGTGCGTGTGGCGAAAAGCCAAGACAAGATAGAGGCCAAGAAGCGAATAGCCCAGGTGCTCAACCGCTTGGACGGCTCACAGGAATACACCATGAGCTTTCTCAACGATGACCTTCAGCGCACATACATTGATGAATTCCGCTTCATAGCACAAGTAAAGCTCTTCGCGCTTATCTGCATCTTGATTACCATCATCGGCGTGTTCTCGCTCACTATGTTCGAGACTGAGTATCGCCGCAAGGAAATTGCCATACGCAAGGTGATGGGCAGTACAACAGGGGCGGTAATCCAGTTGTTCGCCAGACGTTATACCGCACCTCTTGCGGCAGCTTTTGTGATTGCCGCCCCAATAGGCTGGTGGCTCAGCAGGCAGTGGCTGCAAAGTTTCGCTGAGCACACGCCAATCCACTGGTGGCTGTTTCCATTGGCCTTTGTCACTGTGTCGGCAGTGGTTATCCTCACGGTCGTAGTACAATCATGGAGAGTGGCGACATCCAACCCGGTGGATAGCATCAAGACAGAATAAAAGCAAGCGAGGTTACAACACATTACAAAAAAAGGCGCACCGTTTTTCGGTGCGCCTTTATCATTATAATACGTGAATCAGTATTACTTCTTCAGCATGCCTTCAAGCTCCTTTGTGCGTGAGTCGTCAGCGCCATAGAGAGTGTAGTAGCACTGGTAGAGAGGATAAGCCCAGTTGCTCTGCGCGCGATTTGGGTCGATGGTCTTGGCCTGCTCCAGGAAGCCCATGGACTCAGTGTAGAGCTTGTTCTGCTCTGCCTTGTTGCCGTTGATGGCAGATGCCTTGGCGTTGATAGCAAAGCCGAGGTATGTGAGCACCACGGAGTTGTCGTTCTTGATGGCCACGGCCTTCTTGAAGTCGCTGATGCACTCATCCCAATTAGGATTCTGCTCCTTGGATAGTTTGTTGACAAGCGTCTGACCCTTCATGGCCCAAGCCGTGAAGTTGTTTGGATCCGTTGCAACGGCCTTGTCGAGCAACGTGCTGAGCTCGGAAGACATGTTCAAGCCGCTGTACATGTTGCACAAGATGCCAAACACAGTCTCGTTTGTGGGGTCAGCCTCATAGGTTTCCTTCATCTTGTTGGCGAAAGCCACTGAGTCTGCATGCGACTTCAAGTTCATCTGGGCCATCGAATACTTGAAAGTCTCAGCCTTAGAACGCATTGCAGAATCTTGCATGGCTATGTCGGCATATTTCTCAGCCTTGTCATACAGTTTTGCCTGGTTAGCGTAGAGAGCTGTATAATAAGCCACCTGACCAAGGTATTGCTTCTCGTTCTCACGCCCCTTGGCAAACATTGGATTGTCGTCAGTATCGAGGAATGTTCCCCAATATTTGAGGATGTTGTCCTGATCGTTGCGCTGTGCGTAATAGTTGCCGGCGTTGACGAGTTGCATACGTGCACCAGTCACTGTGGTAGCAAGGGCATCAGTAAACTTAGGTTTCACCTTTCCCTTTTCGTTTGGCATGGCATCATACTTGCCACACTCCACGGCATTTACCGTAGCGTTGTAGGCAGCCTCATAAAGGGCGAGAGTATCGTAAGGTGTCTCTTTCTGCTTGAGCATCTTGGCCTGCACGTTCTGAGCCTCAATGGCACTCTGCGCATCGTAGTTCTTCATGGCCAGTTTTGTCACATAGTCATAGGCCTTGGCCTTCTCCTGTGCGTTTGCCATTGAGCCGAGGTTCTGCTTCAGCAGTTGTGAAGCCTGTGCGAAGTCCTTAGCGGCAAGCACGGCCTTCAAGGCGTCGCTGTCACCGGCAAAAGCAGCTGATGTGCCAAGCATCATCATGGCTGCAATCATTAGTTTTTTCATAAGCGATAATTAATTTGTATTAGTTTTATTCTGTCGTATTATTGTCGTCTGCATCTGATGTCTCTGGAGTGTCGTCAGCATCTGGTGTCGCGTCTTGTGAGACAATGTCCTTCTGCAACTTCTCGTTGGTCTCATTCCACTTTTGCCTGCTCTCTTCCTCCACGGTTGCCTCAAGCTCAGAGCTCATAACCTTGCACACGCTTGCTATGGTGTCGTTCTTCTTAGTGAGGTTTATAAGGCGCACACCTTGTGTGGCACGACCCATGACGCGCACGTTGGCTACGGCCATTCTTATCACTATGCCGCTCTTGTTTATTATCATGAGGTCGTTCTCATCGGTCACGTTCTTTATGGCGACAAGTTTGCCTGTCTTGTCCGTGATGGCAATTGTCTTCACGCCCTTCTTGGCACGGCTCGTCTTTCTGTACTCGCCTATCTCAGAGCGTTTGCCATAGCCATTCTCCGAAACCACCATGGCCGTCTCCTTTTCAGGATCGTTGACAACAATCATGCCAACCACGGCATCGCCGCCATCATCGAGAGCCATTCCACGAACACCCATGGCGGCACGGCCAGATGGACGAATTTGTCCCTCGTCGAAGCGCACGGCACGACCATTGCGATCGGCTATGATAAGCTCATTGGAACCATTGGTCAGACGAACGTCAACCACCTCATCGCCATCTGATATAATCAGTGCCTTCACGCCGTTGGCACGAGGACGTGAATACTCTTTAAGGCAGGTTTTCTTCACAATGCCATTCTTCGTGGCGAATACCACATAATGTGAATTAGTAAACTCCTCATCGCCAAGACCGCCGCCACGCAAGCGCAGGAATGCGTTTACGGAGTCGCCAGTCTCCAGGTTGAGAAGGTTCTGTATTGCCCTGCCCTTCGATGTCTTGTCACCCTCGGGGATGTCATAGCAATGGAGCCAATAGCAACGACCGAGACGCGTGAAGATGAGCATCGTCTGGTGCATAGTGGCTGGATATATAAACTCTGTGAAATCTTTTTCCCTTGTGTGCGCGCCCTTGGAGCCTACGCCGCCACGAGCCTGCTCACGAAATTCCTTAAGAGGCGTGCGCTTGATATAACCAAGATGGCTCACGGTTATGACCACTGGGTCATTGGGGTAGAAGTCCTCAGCGTTGAACTCGTGCTCATCGGGTATAATCTGCGTGCGACGATCATCGCCATACTTTTCCTTTACCTCATTAAGCTCGTCTTTCATCACCTTCTTGCAAAGCTCTGGGTCGTCGAGAATCTGCTGGAGATAATTGATGCGCTTCTCCAGTTCATCGTATTCGGCATGTAGGTCATCGAGACGAAGCTTGGTGAGCTGTGAGAGACGCATGTCCACGATAGCCTTCGACTGCAACTCGTCGAGATTGAATCGCTTCTCCAAGTTGCGCTGGGCATCCGAGGGGCTCTCACTGCCACGGATGATATGCACCACCTCGTCGATATTGTCACTGGCAATAATCAAGCCCTCAAGTATGTGAGCACGCTCCTTGGCCTTGCCAAGGTCAAACTTGGTACGGCGGATGGTCACTTCGTGGCGATGGTCTATGAAATAGCCTATGCACTCCTTTAGCGACAGGAGTTTCGGACGGAGCTGCGAATGGTCGTGCTTGTTTGGCACAAGGGCGATGCAGTTTACGGAGAAGCTGCTCTGCAAGGCCGTCATCTTGAAGAGCTTGTTGAGGATGACCTTGGCGTTGGCATCCCTCTTCACGTCCACGACGATGCGCATGCCCTGACGGCCGGTCTCATCGTTGACGTTGCTGATGCCCTCCAGCTTGCCTTCCTTCACCAAGTCGGCGATATACTCAATGAGCTGCTGCTTGTTCACGCCATAAGGTATCTCCGTGACCACTATGCGGTCGTGGCTCTCATCGCTTTCAATCTCGGCCTTGGCGCGAATCACCACGCGGCCACGGCCAGTGGTATAAGCGTCTTTCACGCCTTGCAGACCATATATATAAGCTCCTGTTGGGAAGTCGGGCGCTGGTATGTATTGCATCAATCCTTCCACGTCGATGTCGGGATTGTCAATATAGGCACAGCAACCATCAATCACCTCGCCAAGGTTGTGGGTAGGTATGTTTGTCGCCATGCCCACGGCAATGCCGTTGCCGCCATTGACGAGCAGGTTTGGTATCTTCGTAGGCATCACGGTTGGCTCCTTCAACGTGTCGTCGAAGTTGTTTGCCATGTCAACGGTGTCCTTGTCAATATCGTCCATGATGTGCTCACCCATCTTCGAGAGGCGGCACTCGGTGTAACGCATGGCGGCAGGGGAGTCGCCATCTACGCTACCAAAGTTTCCTTGGCCATCCACGAGCTTGTAGCGCATGTTCCATTCCTGTCCCATGCGCACGAGGGCTCCATAGACGGAACTGTCTCCGTGTGGGTGGTACTTACCAAGCACCTCACCCACGACACGCGCGCATTTCTTATACGGTTTGTCACTTGTGTTGCCAAGTCCGAGCATACCATAGAGTATGCGACGGTGGACAGGCTTGAAGCCGTCCCTGACATCGGGAAGGGCACGGGCCACGATAACCGACATTGAGTAGTCGATGTAAGAGGTCTTCATCTCCTCCTCAATGTTAATCTTCATAATCCGATCCTGATCAATGGTCAGATTCTCATCCATTATTCTTTATGTCTTTATTTGTGTTAAAATTCAATTTAAGGGCATTTAAAAGCACGACAGGCGATTTTACTTGTCCTTTCAAGGTGTAAAATTACGCATTATTTTCTACATAGGTCGCCTTTCTTAATGAATTTTATCACAATATTTTGAATAATGCGTGTTTATCACTGATAATAGCTATCTTTGCCGCAAAAGAGCCACAGCAAAGAGTGGCGTTATTTGAAAAAAGGTAATGCCCTGGTGACTACGCTTAGCCACTTACGGACATTACCCTTACTTTAAATATATGATTGGTTATCCTTTATACTATGGCAGGTGCCATGGCAACAGCATGATGCCTTGACAATGGCTTAGTCGCTCCAATTGGTCCAACCGTTGTATTTCTTTGCGCCTTGGCCTACAAACTCTATATCATCACCACCGGCACTTATGCCACCGCTGTTTACATCACCCGACGGTTTAGTGGTAGGATCGCCGACAACATAACTGGCGTTTCCGTCACTGCCAGCAAGCAAATTGCAACCATTCTCCACTTTTATTATTTCAATCTTAGGAGCTATATATTTCTTTTTCATATTTCCACTGTTTGATTTTTTACCAACGTTGATGCCACCTCTCTCTTCACCACGCGAAAGCGAATTTGGAGATGCATCAACGTACGTGTCATTCATTTCCATGTTTTTAATTGTCTTGTTTAACACGAATGTTTATCTCACCACGAACTTCTTGCCGTTCTTGACATAAATGCCTCGTGGAAGGGTGTGCGCCTGGTTGCCACGAGATACAGCCTCGCCATTGAGATTGTAAATCACTTGGGCATCCTTTCCTTCACCTGCAACGATGCTGACGTGCTCTATTTCTGTCACGTTATCGTCTTCATTACCGAAAACGGATTGCTGATTTACTTTCGCCATATTCTCGCTATTACCACCGAAGAAGTTGTCGTAATCATCCTTTCCACCTTCGGGTGCCACGTTCTGCACCAAGCACTTGTTGGCTTCCCAAGCTAATGTCTTTCCTGTATAAAACCAGAATTTGTATTTTGTGTCACTCTTTTTCTTGTTATACATATAACTATATTGCGGAATAGTCGCAACGTTGGTAGTTGTTCCGTCAGAGGAAGCATTGGCTGCAATAAACTCCGTCTGGTAGTTGCCGATGAAGCGATATTCTGTATGGTCGGCACTGCCATCTGTGTCGTTGGCATTTGCCTTCACGATGGTTGGCACAGGAGAACCCGTTACGAGCTGATAGTCCTTGATGTGGAACAGACCATTGGCATCTTCGCTGCTGATGGTTGGGAAAATCATGTAAGCCTCGTGTGCATAGATGACGATGTCGTCATCGGCGACAGAAGCCGCGGCGTCCGTGGTGTAATTGCCATTGTCATCCTTGGTGCTCTTGTGGGTATATACGTCGTTTTGGAATCTGAGTGTGAGTTGCTTCTTTCCGTCTGTCACCTTGCGGTCAACACCCGAGAAGCGGCAAACGTGTGTGCCTTCGCCAAAAGTCTTATCTACTTGCGCCTTTGTCATGTTGAAAGGCACGCAGATTGTCCACCAGTTGCCGCCCTTGGCCTTGATAGGGTAGTCAGGGTTATCGCTGGGGTCGGTGGATGGATTTACGTCGGCATTGGTCAGGGTAAACTGCCTGGTGCCGAGATAAGCTATCTTGCTCAACTCATCGTCGGAATATTCGCTATCGCCCGTGCCTCTCTTGAAGCCAGAGTATTCCAAGAGCTGATAGTCTTCGGCTGTGAGAGTTGGGCGATACGTTGTCACGCCATCCCAGCAGTAGCCAAGGGAATTGACGACAAAAGAGCGATTGAGCTGTCCAATGCTTGGCCATATACACTGTTCGCCAAGATAGGTGTCCTTGTAGCCCCATGCCACATCTTTATAAGCCGTATTATTATCATATGTCAAGTTTCCAGACTCCTTTCCTGCTTGATATGTACCCGAATTGCAGCCCTCGGGCTTGCATTCATAAACTCGCGTGATGTCGGTGTAGGTGGCTTTGCTGTCATCATCCAAACCCTTAGGGAAGTGAAGAATGCATAAATAATGTCCCTGGTTGCGGTAGTTCTCCCGATTTGCATATCCCTTTGACGTATTATCCGAGCCGTTTCCCCCAGCTGATGGATTGAAGCCGTTGTTTCCATTATGCACTATATCTGAGAAAGCCGTGCTGGAACCATAGTTCGGAAAGGCCGTAGACTTGCCGACGGGCATCAGCGGAGCCTTGGGGCCATAGAAGTAAACATCTTGATACTCGCGAGCGTTGAAAGCCCATGGGGCTATATACTTCATGCTGGCAGGTATTTCGAGGACAGTTTCAGTTATAGAGTTATTCAATGCAAAGGCACTGTTGCCAATATATTGTAGTCCAGCATGAAACTTGAGGTTTTTCAAAGGGACATAAAGGAAGGCACAGTCGTCAATAACCTGGAGCGATGAAGGGAAATTGGTACTTGTAATTTGTGCATCTTCTGCAAACGCTCTTTTACCGATGTGCTCCAGCCCTTCGTTGAGTGTGAGACTTGTCAGAGGACAAGATTCGAAGGCTGAGTCGTCTATCTTCTTGAGGGTGGATGGAAGATGGTAAGTCTTGATGTTAGGCGCTTTATAGAAAGCTTTCTCGCCGATTTCCTCGTAACCTTCTGGAATAGTGATGGTAGTGAGTGTGCTCAACCCCGTGAAGGGAGAAATGAAGTTGGCTGGCACTACCATTCGCTCTTCCGTAGCCTGGGTATAGTCATCCCTCACGGTGTTTTTGTTGGTCAGTGGAATCGTTATGCGCTCCAATACCAAGATTCCAGCCCAACCAACATTGTCTGGCTTCAGAAATATGGATGCACTCAGGTTGTTGACAGTGGCTTCCCCCAAGTCGATGTTCTTGGTGGTTAGGTTGGCGCTTGGATAGCCGTTTGTTGTTGGAAAAAGGATTGCGCTTACGATATTCTTGTCGATAACAAGCGGTTGGCCTGGATCAGTGTTGACCAACTTGATGTTCTCATAAGTGCCGGTTATTTGGTTTGATTGTGTCTTAACACCTTTTAGGACTTGGGCGTTAATCGCGTCGATGACGGAAGATTCATCATCTTTAGTTAAATCTCCTTGTCCAGAGATGGTCAAGGTCTTTCCGTCTTCCGACGTTGTGAAGAGTATTGGAGGATTAGCAGTTTCTTGAGCCGCTACCCCCCCCGCAAAATGCGGTGAGGATGCATAAACTTGATAACAAAACCGTCCTTACCATTTTTCTATTCGCCGCTTTAAAAATTTCTTTATTATAATTTAGCTTTTGAAATAAATGCGCCTATTTGATTATCTTTATGCAAAGGTAAGCATTTTCTTCATATCTTCCAACGACATTAACCTTTTTAACATTACAAAAGAATCACCTCACCTTTGCATAAACGGAGCTTATTTCTCCAAATGAACAATTGGGTATGGCTTACCATCGGCATCAGCATTGTCCTTGCCAGTTACCTTGTACCCTTTCCGCAGATAGAATTGATATGCCTCCGAGTTTTGTTCGTTAACGTCAATCTTGCGTATATGCTTCTTTGTAAGGGCAAAGTCGAGCAAGGCAGTGCCATACCCTTTGCCTTTCTCCGTAGGCAGCACAAACAGCATCTCCACCATATCATCGCTCAATCCCATGAATGCCACAATATTGGGTTGTCTGATAACATACAACTCTACCGCTTGAAAATAAGTGTCCAGTATGCGTGAACGATAATACACTAAGTCTTCTTTCGAAAGGAAATGATGTGAACTCCTTACGGATTTCTCCCAGACTTTTATCAACTCTTCTTTCAAAGCGTCGGTAAGGCTGTCTATTCGTTCTATCCTAAAGCAACCTGCCATTGTCATTCCATTCTCCATACATAATTCCATTCTTCGTGTTGTCAATGAGTTTTTAGACGGTTGCGCTTCACCACACCCCAGCACTCCTTCGCCGTACTATGGTTTTCCACGAGCCACTGGCGCAGTTCGCCACAGCTCTTTGCTTCCACCAGGTTTCCATTCATTTGTTCAGAAAGTACACAGGCGAGTTTCTCGCCCCTTTCTTCTTCAGTATTCCAGTCTCCGTAAAGTGCTTCAGGCATTTCAGTGCCGCGCTTTGGCGCAGTCCGAAGTGCTGCTCAAGCTCGCGCCTTGTGATGCAGTTGTTTGTGGCGAGGTATTCCTTTATCTTCGCCAGCAGTTCATCTTCGGTGTATTGTCGTGACTTCGAGGAGAACTTGGCACGCTCAAACCGCGCATTCTTCCTCACCTCTTTGAGCAGTTCCGCGTCGGGGCGGAACTTAATGTTGCGCACGCTGATATAATCGCCACGCACTTTCTCCATGGGCATGCCGTCAGGCATATTAAGGTCAACGGACAATGAGAAGTAGCCTATCTCTGGAATGTGGAAGCGGTTGCCATGCGAAAGCTCGCGTACCATGCAGTCGCGCAGTGTCATCAGCGTGGCTTGTATGTCGCCTTTCGTAAGCGAGCAGC
>DJQL01000013.1 GCA_002437565.1 Prevotella sp. UBA6387 | reverse complement strand
ATGTGGACAAGACCAAATATATTGTAGACTTCAGAGAGCAAGGACTCAAATTCGTGTTCTTGAGTCGTCCTCGACGGTTCGGGAAGTCCTTGTTCGCGTCCATGCTTCATGCCTATTACGAGGGCAAGAAAGATTTGTTTGACGGACTGGCTGTGGGTGAGTATGAGAAGGACTGGGTGAAACACCCTGTGCTGCATTTCGACATGAGCGGTGCCAAGCACTTCGACGCCGAACGGCTAACCAGCTATCTCAATTGGCAACTGCAACCCTATGAAGAGGCATACGGATGCGCTGACGATGACAACTCCACTAACGTGAGACTTGCCAATCTCGTGAAGCGAGCATACAAGCAGACTGGGCAAAAGGTGGTTATAATCATCGACGAGTATGATGCCCCACTTCTTGATGTTGTTCACGAAGAAGAAAACCTGCACAAACTGCGCTTGATAATGCAGAATTTTTACAGTCCGCTGAAAATGCTCGACCCGTACCTTGAGCTTGTCTTCATAACAGGCATAACCAAGTTTTCGCAGCTCAGTATTTTCAGTGAACTGAACAACCTCTACAATATATCCATGTACGACCGGTACTCGGCCATATGCGGCATAAGCAAGACAGAGCTTACCACGCAGATGCGGCACGACGTGGAGCTGTTTGCCGAGAGCATGGGCATTGGCTACGACGAGATGCTCACAAGGCTAAAGGACTATTACGACGGCTATCACTTCAGTCGTCATTCTGAAGACATATTCAACCCGTTTAGCCTTATAATGTCCATGGCCAGTCACGAGCTCGGCAACTACTGGTTCGGCTCGGGCACCCCGTCGTACATAATAAACGTAATGAAGAAGTTCCACACGGGAATAAGCGATATAGAAAAGAAAGGGGCAGGCGTGACCGACTTCGACGTGTCGCCCGAACAGATGACATCGCCGCTGCCCCTGCTATACCAAAGCGGCTATCTCACAATAAAGAAATACAACCCCATAACGCAGCGCTATGTGCTCGATTACCCTAACCATGAGGTGCGCATAGGTATGCTACAGGCACTCGCGCCAAACTATCTCGCGCCACGACAGATGGACAATAGCTCGTTTCTTGGAGATTTTCTCGACCACCTATGCGAGCACGACATGAATGCCGCGCTGGAGCGTATGCGCGTGTATTTGGCAAGTATTAGCAACCGCCTGTCAAACAAGAGCGAGCGTGACGTGCAGACGGTGTTTTATCTCATATTCAGTCTTATGGGGGCCTACGTACGCGTGGAGGAGGATAGTGCCGTCGGACGTGCCGACGTGGTTATTCATATGCCAGACACCATATATGTGCTTGAGCTGAAATATGACGGCAGCGCAAAGGCGGCACTGCAACAGATAGATGACAAGGGATACCTCATACCATATTCCGCCAATGGCAAGCGACTGGTGAAAGTGGGCATCAACTATGACAGTGCCAAGCGTACATTAGGGGAATGGATTGTGAGTGAAAGCAAATAATACGTTCAATCAATGACAAACGAAGATTTCATGATGAGGGCCATCGCGCTCTCAATAGACAATGTGCGCAACGGCGGCGGGCCTTTCGGCGCCGTGATAACACGCCACGGCAAGGTGGTGGCTACGGGTGTGAACCGCGTCACGGCCAACAACGACCCCACCGCTCACGCCGAGGTGACGGCGATAAGGAACGCCGCCCGTGAGCTCGGCACTTTCGACTTGAGCGACTGCGAGATATACACCTCGTGCGAGCCGTGCCCCATGTGCCTTGGCGCGATATACTGGGCAAGGCTGAAGAAGGTCTACTTCGCCAACGACAAGCACGATGCCAAGGCCATCGGTTTCGACGACTCGTTCATCTACGACGAGCTTGCCTTGCCGCGTGATGAGCGCAAGCTGCCTTCCGAGGTGATGCTACGCGACGAGGCGCAGGAGGCTTTCCGCCTGTGGAGCGAGAAGAAAGACAAGGTGGAATACTGATTGGCCGACAATGGTGTCGACTGATAAAAAGTTCTCTTTAGTGTTGTGGATGTAAAGAAAAAAAACTATCTTTGCGAAAAATAATAGACGCATATGCCAACATTGCTTATAGCCTTTGGAATAAGGTTCTTTTTCTATTTGGACGAGCATGAGCCTATTCATGTCCATGTGAGCTATGGTGGAAAAAAAGCAAAGGTAGAGCTTGTGCCAGAAGTGAGAATCGTATATAACCATGGATTGAAAGAGCAAGAAATAAAGAAGGCTGTTGCCACATGTGCTAACTATAGAGAAGATTTTATAGTTGAGTGGCATAAACGTTTCGGATAAAATGGTTTTAGACTATGGAAAAGATTAAGAACATTTGGTTTGACAAGAATCGCATTTACATGAGGGCACAGTCTGGCAAGGTCTTCAGCCGCCCTTTGGAAGCCTATCCGGAGCTTATGGGGGCAACTGCAGAACAGCGCAATGATTATGTTATAGGAGATAACGGCGAGGACATACGTTGGGAGTCTATTGATGCCGATATGCACATTTCAAGTTTCTTTGAGGCATCTGAACCACAAGAAAACGAAATTGGGGCTTTGTTTGCCAAGTATCCATGGTTGAATATTTCTGAAGTCGCTCGCCGCTTGAACATTAATCAAAGTCTTCTTGTTAGATATATATATGGCATATCAAAGCCAAGTGAAGAACAAATATCCGAAATCAAGAATGTATTGCACGAGTTCGGTAAGGAATTGTTAAGCGCATAGTAATGCTTGTGTAGTCGCAATGAAAAGGTTTCTTTGCGATTTGCTAATAACTTAAAACAACATGAGAAGAGTATTCTTTTTTATCGCGGTCGTGGCAATGATGGCCACCTCTGCCTTTGCCCAACAGTCAGTGACGACAGCCGACCGCACCCGATTGGCATCCACTCCTCCCATGGGGTGGATGACGTGGAACCTGTTCAAGGGCGACATATCCGAGCAGCTAATCAAGGAGACCGCCGACGCAATGGTGGAAAGCGGATTGCGCGACGCCGGCTACAAGTATATCTTCATCGACGACCTCTGGCAAGGCGGCAGGGACAACCGCAACAACATTATCCCCGACCCGAAGAAGTTTCCCAATGGCATGAAAGCAGTTGCCGACTACGTTCACTCCAAGGGCCTGAAACTCGGCATATATTCCGACGCCGCCCAGCTCACCTGTGGCGGTTGCACGGCGAGCTATGGCTTTGAGGAGCAAGACGCGCGCACCTTCGCCTCGTGGGGTATCGACTACTTGAAATACGACTATTGCAATGCCCCCGAGGACAGCGCCACGGCGCGTCGCCGCTACAACGCCATGGCAGAGGCGTTGTCGAAGTCGGGTCGCGACATAGTGCTCGGCATCTGCGAGTGGGGACAGCGCAACTGCGAGGAGTGGTGCGAGCACGTGGGCGGCCAGCTGTGGCGCACGAGCTATGACGTGCGCGACATGTGGAAAGACATAGTGAAGCAAGGCGGCATGGGCATCCTCGACATCATCAACGTCA